>JANRLM010000049.1 GCA_033762595.1 Rickettsiales bacterium | reverse complement strand
AATTGTCACCCCGCATTTATAGGGGTTAATGGTTAAAAGCGTTTTCAAACTAGCTTTTGAGCGTGTTTTATGTTAAACCACGCAATAAGTGCAGGGTGACACCTAAGAGGAAAAATGCAGAAATTAAACTAATTGATTTTTTGAGCCTACGGCATTAAGAAGCAACAAAAAACCAACACTTAATCTAATGAAAAATATTCTTATCCTAGCTGGCGATGGTATTGGCCCAGAAGTTACAAAGCAAGCAGAGAAAATTATCAACATTATCAATAAGAAAAGTAAAATTTCTGATGTTTCACATGCAAAAATTGGCGGCTCGGCAATTGATGAATATGGCAACCCATACCCTAAGCAAACCGCTGATTTAGCCGAAAAGGCCGATGCTATTTTACTTGGTGCGGTGGGTGGCGTTAAGTGGGATTCACTGGAAAGCTCTATCCGCCCTGAAAAAGGCTTACTTGCGATTCGTAAGCATCTTGGTTTATTCGCAAATCTACGCCCTGCGATTGTTTATGATGAACTTGCAGATGCGTCATCTCTTAAAAAGGAAATTGTTAGCGGGCTTGATATTCTTATCGTTCGTGAGCTAACGGGTGATGTTTATTTTGGCGAGCCAAAAGGGATTACAGAAACCCCACAAGGCAGAATGGGCTATAGCAATATGGTATATTATGATTATGAGGTTAAGAGAGTCGTAAAAGTTGCGTTTGAGCTTGCCAAGAAGCGTGGCAGAAAAGTTTGCTCTATTGATAAAGCAAATGTTCTAGCAGCTTCTGAACTATGGCGTGATGAGGTGATAAAACTTCACAAGGCGGAATATTCAGATGTTGAGCTTTCGCATATGTATGTTGATAACGCCGCAATGCAGCTTGTTCGCAACCCTAAGCAGTTTGATGTAATTGTAACTGGTAATATTTTTGGCGATATACTTTCAGATGAGGCGGCACAGCTAACTGGATCACTTGGAATGTTGCCCTCGGCTTCTCTTGGGGAGGCATCTCAAAAAATTTGTAATGCACTATATGAGCCAATCCACGGCAGCGCACCTGACATTGCAGGCAAAAATGTCGCAAACCCGATAGCAACAATCCTCTCTTTAGCGATGATGTTCAAATATTCTTTTGATATGGCTGAGGTTTCGGATAAACTTAATTTTGCAGTCAAAAAATTCCTCTCTGATGGTTTCAGAACCGCAGATATTATGCAGGAAGGCTGCACAAAAGTTGGAACTGAAGAAGCAGGAGATAAAATTGCAAAAAATTTTGAAAAGAGCTTTTTTTAAGGTTAGAAGGCTAGAAGGTATGAAGGCTGGAAGGTTGAAAGGTAATAAACCTTTGTTCCTTCACTCCTTCAAACCTTCAATCTTTCAATCCTTCAAACCTATCATTTTACTTATCTCGCTTATTCTAATAACTTCCTGCGATCGCGTTCCAGCAACACTTAGAAAAATTGTTAATGAATCTAAGCGTGCTGACTGGCAAGCAAGAGCTAATGATGGCGATGTTGAGGGGGCTTACAAAGCCGCAAAAGCTAGCTGTTGCGGTGATGATACTCAAAAAGATGATGCAGTAACACTTAGTAATTATTGTCTTGCGGCAAGGGCTTGGCACAAACCGAGTATGTTTGAAATTGGCAAATTATATCTGAATGAAAACACGCCCGAAGCCACTGTAATACCTTATGATGAAGCAATAGCCTATACTTATTTCCACTTCGCAAGTGGCGGTGGTAACCCTGAAATTGATTGGTATATGGCTAATTTAGAGCCTAAACTAGACGAAAAAGAAAAAGCTAGAATTTCTGCAATGATTGAAAACTTCCCTCAAATCCCTTGTGATATAAAAAGGTGATAAAATTGCTAAATTCTTAAAATCATTAAAATGTCTATTGCAAATCTAAAATTTGATTAAATTTCAAATATTTATCCCTTGACATAAATATAGATTATTAAATTCCCAAAAAGCTACAGATTGTTATTTTTGCCAATATTTTTTAATTAAAATTGTATCTTTCAGCAGTATTTTTCACCCGAAAAAAAATATTTTATTTGTATAGTTATTTCCTAGACTAGCACCTTAAAATATGGTATAATGATAATAAATTAACTAAAATTTTACTAATGTTTAGGGGTTTCAAATTATTATCGCTTTTAGGTTTGGTTTTTACCTGCAATGCGTGCTCGGGCGTTAGTTATATGAGTAACTCATCACTAGCCGAGCTTGAGGGAACTAACTTTAGACAAGACTCAAACTTGTTTGATACTTCAAACGGAGCGAAACAATATGGTGCTTTAGTTTTCAAAAAAGATAGCTCAAAAGGAATTAGAGAAGAAGGTAACGCATTTGCTGTGGCTCTAAAAAGGCAGAAAAACGAGTTTTTTGGCGAAGCAACTTTATTCCAAACTAAAAATGAAAACAAAACCTATATTGATAGAGCAATGTTTGATTTAGGCGTGGATAGAAGAAATAGAGGTATCAACCTAGGTATGACTCTAAGATTCTAAAAAACTGGATTTCTCTGATAATCTAAAAAATTGGGTAGGCTTAAATCTTTTTCTGAAACTATTTCATTTGTAACTTTCCAATCAATGTTAAGGGTTTTATCGTTATAGATTATACCACCCTCCCCTCTTGGATTATAACCACCATCAACTTTATAAAGAACATCGCAATCAGTAAGAGCTGCAAAGCCATGAGCAAAGCCCGCCGGGATATAGAGCATCAAGCCGTTTTCAGCAGTAAGCTCTACAGAAAAATATTTGCCATAAGTTTTAGAGTTTTTTCTAATATCAACGGCTACATCTAAAATTTTACCACGAATACAACTGACTAATTTTGCTTGGCTTGGGTTTGCTTGATAATGAAGCCCACGAATTACACCTTTATGAGAAAAAGAATGATTATCCTGCACAAATTTATTAGTAATTCCTAAATCGTGGAATTTTTGCTCAACATATTTTTCATTAAAAAAACCACGATTATCATGGTAAATCTTTTGAGTAATTAGTTTAAGCCCTTCTATTTCTAAGTTAGTAATTTGCATTTTATGAGATGTAGTAATCAATTGTTTTGTTTATATATCCAGCAAAATCTGGCTTTGGGTTATAACCAAACTCCGCTAGTGCCTTTCTGCCATCAATCGCATAGCGGAAATAGTGGCCAAGCCTATCTGTTACAAAATTTATTAAATCTTTATAAGAAGCCCCATTTTTACGAGGTTTTCTTTTATCCATAATATCGCAGATTGTGTTCACAACTTCAATATTTGTTTTTTCACAATTTCCACCAAACAGATAAGATTCACCAATTCTGCCTTTTTCAAAGGTCAGTTTGATGCCCTTGCAGTGATCTTCAACAAAAATCCAATCGCGAACATTGTTTCCTTTGCCGTAAATTGGAATTGGCTTTTCTTCCAAACAACAAAAAATTATTTTTGGAATTAGCTTCTCTTTATGCTGGCGAGGCCCGTAATTATTAGAGCAATTTGTCATTAATATAGGCAAGCCATAAGTGCGATGCCACGCTTTAACAAGGTGGTCTGAAGCCGCTTTTGAAGATGAATAAGGCGATGATGGATCATATTTTGTATCCTCATTAAATTTGGGAGAATTTTCTTCAAGACTGCCGAAAACTTCATCAGTTGAAACATGCAGAAATCTGAAGCCTTCAGGCTTTTTATCTTTATAATATTGCAGAGAATTTTGTAGCAAATTATAAGTGCCTAAAATATTGGTTTCAATAAATTCCGAAGGTTTTTCTATGGAATTATCAACATGAGATTCCGCTGCAAAATGAGCGACCCAATCAATTTTATTTTCATCAAAAATTTTTTTGACAAGATTATTATCGCAAATGTCACCCTTGATTAATTGATAATTTGCATTGCTTTCAACGGGTTTAACATTGGCGTAATTTGCGGCGTAAGTAACTTTATCAAGGTTTATAACCCTGTTGCCAGAAGCAATTTCTTGCAGAACAAAATTGCTACCAATAAAACCTAAACCGCCTGTAACTAATATCGTTTTCATTATTTAATTATATTTTTTATCAAAATCTCAGCTAATGTCACCCCGCATTTATTGCGGGGTTAATTATAAAACACGCTCAAAACTAAGGTTTATATATATTTTCAACCATTAACCCCGCAATAAATGCGGGGTGACAATTTGTAATATGATAAAATTAAAAAACTACAAACTTAAATTTCTAACTCTATTTAGATGATTTTCTATCAAAGCCAAATCAAATTCTGGATATTTATTTTTTATCACCTCACGATATAAAAAGCTGTGATAATGAACTAATCGCGGGTCTTTGAGCAGAGAAGTTTTTATAAAAGGTGCATTAAAATATTGAATTTGCGAATACCAGCTTGAAAGATGAGGCGTCAAATAAGTATCAAAATATTTTCTAAAATTTATTTCACGATTTAATTTTTTTGAAAAAAACTTTTTAATTCCACCTTTGTAAAATAAATTTTCAGAAATATTTTTCTTAATTTTTGCGATATATTTTTCATCAAAATTCGTGCTTTCAAATGCAAGAACATCTGCGTGTGGGCAGAACGCACCCAAGCTAAAACCTTGCTCCAAAGCCTTTCTGCTTAAATTTACTTCATTATTTGTAACAATGTTTTCCTTATCATTTTCAAATTTGAAAGCTCGGAAATGATTATCTAAAAATTTCAGCATCTTAGTTGAAAAACTTAAGAAATAAGATTGAATATGATAAACACTCGCAACATTATCGCTAATGCCCCACATATCTAAATTTTTGGGTTGCATAGCGTTAAAAACTTTATTCAAATTATAGAAAGGCCCGTAAACACTATCATTTGCGAAGATTATTTGCTTATATTTTTCCTTCTCGGTTTCCTCATAAAAACCAGTTAGATAGCAGGCAAAATCATAACCTTCATTTTTTCGCAAGATTATTCTATGGGCAAGATTTTCAATTTTTGCGATTTCAGAATCATCAATATTGGGGCAGTTACTAACAAAAATTATATCACAATCAGCTGACTTCAAGGCTTTTAAGTAATGCAAAACATAATCATCAATTTTTGAATCCCGATCAAAATGAGAAAAAACGCACAAACGATTATAATTTGCGGATTTATTTTGAATCGCTATGTTACGGGTTATAAATTTTTTATATTCCATGAAAAATCAAGATTTAACAATTATCTCAGTAACCTATAACAGCAAGGAAATAATTTCGCAATTCCTAAAGGATATTTATCAAAAATTTGAGATTATAATTGTTGATAATGCAAGCAAAGATGGAACTGCCGATTTTGTGAGGGATAATTTTCCAGAAGTAAAAATAATAAAATCTGAAAAAAATCTCGGCTATGGCAGGGGTGCAAATCTAGGCTTGCAGAGTCTTTCAACTGATTACGCTTTTTTGCTAAACCCAGATATAATTTCTGATGAAGCCGCAATTATAAACCTGCTGGAAGTTGCAAAAAATACAAAAAATCTTGGCGTTTTAGCACCAGCAACTGATGAAAATGAATATATAAAATCTGAAAATTTTATTGCTGAAAAAACAAATTGGGTAGTTGGTGCAACTATGCTTTTTAAGATGGAAAATCTTAAAAAAATCGGCTTTTTTGATGAAAATATTTTCCTCTATTACGAAGAAACTGATCTCTGCAAACGCATAGAAAAAGCAGGGTTTGAGATATTAATTTGTAAAAATATTCTGCTAAAACATTTGGTTGGAAAATCTTCAACGCCTAATCCAAAAATTGAATATTTGAAATATTGGCATTCTTCTTGGTCAAAATTTTATTTTTACAAAAAACATTTATCACTTCAAAACTTTAGAAAGAAATCTTTAAGTTTAAGTTTTAGTTATTTGTTAAAATATTTGCTTTACATAATTAGCTTTAATAAATTAAAAGCGATAAAATATAAAGCTCGCTTAGCAGGCGGAATAAATTTTTTACTCGGGGCTAAAGCCTTTGATGAGGCTGGAAACCCAAGGGGTCTAAACTCTAACAACTAACTTTATGAAAGGAATAATTTTAGCAGGTGGCAGCGGAACACGCTTACAGCCTATGACAAACGCAATCAGTAAGCAGATTCTGCCGGTTTATGATAAGCCAATGATTCATTATCCACTGGCGATATTAATGAATTTTGGCATCAAAGAAATTCTGATTATTAGCACGCCTAGAGATTTACCAATCATTGAAAATTTTCTTGGTAGTGGTTCTCAATATGGTGTGAAATTCTCTTACAAAGTTCAGGAAAAACCTGAAGGAATTGCACAGGCTTTCTTGATCGCGGAAGATTTTATCAATGGTGATTCCTCTTGCTTGATACTTGGTGATAATATTTTTTACGGCTCTGAAATTTTAGGAAATGAAATAAGTGCAGATTTTCAAAACGCTCTTAACATAAAAAAAGGTGCTTCAGTGATGGCATATAGAGTTAGCGACCCACAAAGATACGGCGTTGTTGAACTTGATAAAAACAACAAAGCAATTTCAATTGAGGAAAAACCTAAGCAGCCAAAATCAAATTGGGCGGTAACAGGTTTATATTTTTATGATAAAAATGTTGTTGAAATTGCTAAGAATCTCAAGCCCTCCGCAAGGGGGGAGCTTGAAATTACTGATGTCAACAAAGCCTATATGGAAAAGGGCGAGCTTAATGTAATCAGCGTTGGTAAAGGCTTTGCTTGGCTTGATGCCGGCACACCTGATTCCCTTTTGGATTCGGCAAATTTCATTCAAACTATTGAAAAAAGGCAAGGTATAAAAATTGCTTGCTTAGAAGAAATTGCATTCAGAAAAAAATTTATTTCTAAAAATCAGTTTGAAGAATTAATCGGCAATTACAGCAAATCCTCTGATTATCACCTTTATTTATCTGATGTTTTGAATGAAATCTGATGCCTTATAATAGAATGTCACCCCGCACTTGTTGCGGGGTTAATGGTAAAACAGCTAGTGTCATCACTTAACTTCATATTTCATACCCGCGTAAGCGGGTATCTAGTCTATTTTATGAATTCCCGCTTCCGCGGGAATGAAGTGAATACACAAACTAAATTTTTCCGTGGCAGTTTTTGTATTTTTGACCACTTCCGCAAGGGCAAGGCTCATTGCGAGAAACTTTGCCCCAAGTGCTAGGATCATTTGGATTTCTATCCTCTGATTTTATATGCGTGCGAATTGTAACTTGAGCCTGCCTTTGACCATTTTCACTAGGGTTCATTTGCGATCCAGAAAAACCAAATTTGCTATTTGGATCAATATGAGTTGCGTGAATTTTTTGATTTTTCTGCTCTTGTAATCTTCTAAATTCCTCAGCAATCTCCTCATCATTTTGAATATGAATATGGAAAAGCCTTGTTAAAAATTTTTCGTTGAAGCTCTCAATCATCAGCCCAAAAGCCTCAAATGCCTCTTGCTTATATTCGTTTAACGGATCTTTTTGAGCATATGAGCGAAGGTTAATCCCCTGTCTTAGCATATCTAAAAAGTGCAGATGCTCCTTCCAAACTTCGTCAAGGCTGAAAAGCATAATGCGTTTTTCAAGATCATACATTGAGGCTTGCGAAAATTCATTATCACGCTTTTTGATAAAATTTTCTAGCTCATCAAAAATGAGGTTAAAGATTTTTTCATCGTCAATTTCATCATTATCAAGCCAGCTTGAAACATTAGGGTTTAAGCCAAAAATTTTGTTCACATCAATTTTTAGGGCGTCAATTTGCCATTGCTCTTTATAAGAATTTTTTGGTATGTAAGTGCTGACAATTTTATCAAGCGTTGCATCAATAATTTCAGTAACTTTTTCACGAACATTTTCCGAACGCATAATATTTATTCGCTGATCATAAATAACTTTGCGTTGCTCATTCATTACATCATCAAACTTGAGGAGGTTTTTTCTTATCTCATAGTTTCTGGCTTCCACCCTTGCTTGTGCTTTCTCCATCATTCTGGTAATTAGCGGGTGTTCTATAGGCTCACCTGGTGTTCCCATTTTGCCAAGCACCCAATCCATTTTTTTATCTGCACCGAAAATTCTAATTAAATCATCTTCTGCAGAGAGGAAAAATTTTGAATAACCATTATCGCCTTGCCTGCCTGATCTACCGCGAAGCTGATTATCAATCCTGCGGCTTTCGTGCCTTTCAGTGCCGATTACACAAAGCCCGCCAGCTTGTTTTACAATTTCTTTATCTCGCTCAACTTCAGATTTTATCTTGTTTGCAGCATCTTCAAAAATTTTTGCGTCAGTAATTCCAGATTGTTTTAGCTGCAAAATTTTTTCTTCAATAAGCAAATCCGCATTGCCACCAAGCTGAATATCCGTTCCTCTACCCGCCATATTAGTTGCAACCATAACCGCACCCGGCCTGCCTGCTTGTGCGATAACATAGGCCTCTTTTTCGTGCTGTTTAGCGTTTAGAATATAATGTTTTATCCCTGCTTTTTTGAGATGCTTTGAAAGAAGCTCTGATTTTTCAACGCTTGCGGTTCCCGCTAAAACAGGCTGATTCTTTTGATTACACTCAATGATTAATTTTGTAATTGCTTCAAATTTTTCAATCTCCGTGCGATAAATATGATCTTCATCATCAATTCTTGCAACGGCTTTATTGGTTGGAATTTCAATCACTTCAAGATTATAAATATCTTGAAACTCAGCCGCTTCAGTGCTTGCAGTGCCTGTCATACCGCTAAGTTTTGGATATAACCTGAAATAATTTTGGAAAGTTATTGAGGCAAGCGTTTGGTTTTCGCTTTGAATTTTTACCCCTTCTTTTGCTTCAATCGCTTGATGCAAACCATCAGAATATCTTCTGCCTTCAAGCACCCTGCCAGTAAATTCATCTATGATTAAAATTTTGCCTTCTTTAACTAAATAATCTTTATCACGAGTGAATAATTTATGAGCCTTCAAGGCTTGGTTTGCGTGATGAACAACGCTTAAATTTTCAACATCATAAAGGGTAGAGGCTTCCCTGATAATTCCATCTTCACGGAATAAAATTTCTAATTTATTATTTCCTTCTTCGGTTAAAACTATTGAGTGATTTTTTTCATCTTTTTCAAAATCTTTTTCATCAAGTTTTGGAATATATTTATTTATTTTTTGATATAAATCACTTCTATCTTCCACAGGCCCTGAGATGATTAGAGGAGTTCTAGCTTCATCAATCAAAATACTATCCACCTCATCAACTATGGCGAAATTAAAGGGGCGTTGCGTCATTTCCTCTAAAGAAAATTTCATATTATCACGCAGATAATCAAAGCCATATTCGTTATTAGTGCCGTAAGTTATATCGCAAGCGTAGGCTTCCCTTTTCTCATCATCGGTTTGGCCGTGAACTATAACACCCACTGAAAGCTGAAGGAATTTATAGATTTTCCCCATCCATTCCGCATCTCTTTTTGCAAGATAATCATTGACGGTTACAATGTGAACGCCCTTTCCTGAGAGTGCATTCAAATAAGTTGCAAGAGTTGCAACTAAGGTTTTGCCTTCACCAGTTCGCATTTCTGCGATTTTTCCTTGATGTAAAACTATGCCACCGATAAGCTGAACATCATAATGCCTTTGCCCCAAAACCCTTTTTGAAGTTTCACGAACAACCGCAAAGGCCTCTGGCAGAATATCATCAAGGGTTTGCCCATCGGCTAGTTTTTCCTTGAAGTAAATGGTTTTATTGGCTAGTTGCTCATCAGAAAGAATTTGCAAATCCACTTCAAAAGAGTTTATTTTCTCAACGATATTTGATAAAGATTTCAAATATCTTTCATTAGAAGTGCCAAAAATAGATTTTAATAAACTTGAAAACATCGCTTATTTTTTGTTTTGAAATGATTATATAGATTAGATTTTTAAGTGTAGCAATATAAATGCAAAATCAATTTAACATAGAAGAAATTCACAACGGATTAAGGCTAGATAAGGCAATTAGCCTTATAAACCCAAGAATTTCAAGAACACTAGTTCAAAAAATTATAAAAAACTCGCAGTTAAAGCTGAATGGAAAAATCTGTGATAATATCTCTGAAAAAGTAAAAACTGGCGATTTTATTGAAATTTCCGAGACAAGCCCAATTCCAAATGATGATAATATTGATAAAAAAATTGAGGCAAATCCAAATATAAAAATTGATGTTTTATATGAAGATGAATTTTTGCTTGTAATCAACAAACAAGCAGGCCTTACAATTCACCCTGGGGCTGGAAACCATAAGGATACTCTAGTGAATGCCTTGCTGCATCGCTATAAAAATAATTTATCTATGGTAAATGGCAAGGCAAGAGCTGGCATTGTGCATCGCTTGGATCGTGATACTACGGGTGTTTTACTTCTTGCAAAAGATGATTTTACGCATCGGGAACTTGCTAATCAAATTAAAGAGCGAACCGCCAAAAGAATTTATCACGCACTGGTTTGGAATAAGCCAAAAATGATCGCAGGAAATTTGCAAACTAATATCGGCAGACACCCAGCTGACCGCAGAAAGAGAGCCGTTTTTAAGACATCTGGTAAGGTTGCAATCACAAAATATAAACTCTTAAATAGTTTTTTTGATGGGGCAATTTCTTTGCTAGAAGTTACGCTTGAAACTGGCAGAACACACCAAATTCGTGTGCATATGGAACATCTTGGAATGCCCGTTGTTGGTGATAAAGTTTATAGCGGCAATCAAAATCAGAAGAAAATTGGCTCAATTCCAGCCAAAATTTTGGAGAAATTTGAAAAGCTCAATCGCCAATTTCTGCACGCCTACGAAATCTCTTTCACCCACCCTGAAACACTCGAAAATCTTACCTTCCAAGCCCCCTACCCTAAGGATATCAAGGCGATTCTTTCTTCGGTTGATGGTCGTTAGTTAAAGGTTGATAGTTAGGGGTTAGGGTTAGGGTTAGGGTTAGGGTTAGGGTTAGGGCTAAACCAAATGCCTGATTACCAATCTCAATTTACATTTGAATATTAAAAATTATAGATTATACATCGCAAGCAAAAATTTATTTCGCTACAGTAGCACAGGGGTAGTTGCACTGCATTGGTAATGCAGGGGTCGTGGGTTCGATTCCCATCTGTAGCACCATCTTATAGTTTTTGCTGTTGATATTATTTAGTTCTAATGTATAAGGGCTGAGTTTTTGATGTAAAAATTCTAGCTTTTCTCTAGTTCGGAGCGTAGCGCAGCCTGGTAGCGCACCAGTTTTGGGTACTGGGGGTCGTGGGTTCGAATCCCTCCGCTCCGACCATCTATAAAACCCACAAAGTTCATTAAAGTTCATAATCACTAGCAAAACCAACCTTTTTACGACGCTCTATTGTTTATTGGCGTTCACCTCAGTTCATTGACATTCTGCACAAATGGGGGTATATTTGGGGGTATAAGAATTGCTCTTTTAATTTATACCCCCATTTTTAACCCTGTTATGCCCCTAACTGACATAAAAGTTAAATCTGCTAAACCACAAGAAAAGCAATATAAGCTTTCAGATGATGGCGGGTTATATTTATTGATTCATCCGAACGGCTCTAAATATTGGAGATTAAAATATAGAATATCAGGTAAAGAAAAGGTTTATGCTATTGGAGCTTATCCAGAAATTACCCTACTTGAAGCCAGAGAGGAAAGGCAAAAGCTTAAAAAGCTAATTAAGCAAAACATTGACCCAGTAGAACAGAAAAAAGAACAAAAGCTAAAATCAGAAACTAACCCCGAAAATACTTTTGAATATATAGCTCATGAATGGCACGAACTCCAAAAACCAACTTGGACATCTAAACACGCTAAAAATGTTCTAAAAAGACTTGGTGCAGATGTTTTCCCATATATTGGCAACAAAGCCGTTAGTTCTATTACTGCTCAGGAGCTTTTAACTTTAATTAGAAAAATTGAAGAGCGTGGAGCAATTGATATCGCTCATAGAGCTTGCCAAACTTGCGGACAGATTTTTAGATACGCTATTTCAATAGGTAAAGCTGAAAGAGATATTTCCGCAGATTTAAGAGGGGCATTAAAGACCAGAAAGAAAGTTCACCATGCTTACCTAACCGAAAAAGATTTACCAGAGTTTATGCAAAAACTAAAAGATTATAAAGGCGATATAATTACTCCAATTGCAATACAGTTATTAATTTTAACCTTTGTTAGAACCAGTGAACTAATAAATGCAAAATGGGAAGAGTTTAATTTTGACAAAAAAGAATGGCATATTCCTCCAGAAAGAATGAAAATGAGGGAAAAACATATAGTTCCTTTATCTGAGCAAGTTCTAAATCTATTGAATGAGCTAAAAAACATAACTGGCTTACGCCCTTTTTTATTCCCTTCTCAAAATTCACCTCATAAAACAATGAGCAATAACACTATTCTTTACGCTTTATATAGAATGGGTTATCACAGCAGGGCAACAGGACACGGATTCAGAGCCACTGCCAGCACCATTTTAAATGAACACGGCTTTAAGTATGATGTGATTGAACGCCAACTTGCACACGGCGAACGCAACAAAGTTAGAGCTAGTTACAACCACGCCCAATATTTAAAAGAACGCCGTGAAATGATGGATTGGTGGGGTGAGTTTATAGAGAAATTAGGAGGGTAATTTGTCAAAAGAAGTAAACACTATTGATATTACTGGCTTAGACTTTGGAAATACTCTTAGTTATGAGATATTGCGTGAATTTCTCTCAGGATTAATTATTTTTGATGGCGATGTTGATAAAGCAAAAAAGCTATGCTTATGCAGGTTCTACAGAGATTTTAAAAAATCGGATAATAGCTTTCTATGTAAAGTTATAAAAAGTGAATTTAAAAATGAAATATGGCTTAAATTCGCTTCTGAAGTTGCTTATTTAAAATTATTTGAGTTTTTGGGACAAGATTTCAAAAATAATATCTCTGATCATTTATCTGAAATTGATACATACGAAACTATCACCGTTTCATATATTGAAGGGAATAAGAGAGCTACTGCAAAAAAAGTAAATACAGTTTTTTTATTTGTTTATTATCTTTTGCTCTTAAAACGAGAGGAAAATCAAGTTTTTTCTTCTTTAGATAAAATGGCTTCCACAAGAGAAAAGTCTCTAAGCAAAAATTTAATAATTCATTTAATGATAAATTTGCAAAATCCATTTTTTGAAGATAGCTACTGCTATAAGAGAAAAGAGGATATTGAAAATGCTCTAAAAACTTATAAGAAATATACTCATATTATATATGCATTAATTCATTCGGAGTTTTCAAAGCATTCTAATCTTCCAGATAATTATGGATTGTATCTGTATAATTTTGTAGAATCTTGCAGAAAAGATTTAATTGAAATACCCAAATCCAAAAATAGTAGTGTAACTTTATATGATGAGACAGAACTGCCAATAATAGTTAACAATAATTATAATTTCCAAAAAATACTATTTGAAAGTGATAACTCAGAAAAATTGTTTATTAAATCTAAAGACTTCCTCAATATATTAAATAGCTACATCAATAAATAGCCGTCCCCATCTTTCTGGGGGCAGTTTGTTAAATTGTATATTTGTGTAACTCATTCAATTTACTCCATAAACCTCAATGAGAGTGTATGGAAAAGAGAATCATTAGATTGCCGCAATTGATGAATAAAATTGGTTTCAAAAAAACCAAAATATACCAATTAATAAAAGAAGGGGAGCTAAAACCAGTCAAGCTGGGAATTAGAGCCATTGGATTTTTAGAGGCGGAAGTAGATGCTTATATTCAACAAAAAATAGATGCTTCCCGCCCTATTAATACAGAAAATGGAGATAATAATGCTTAATCTCCATAAAATAGCGTTAGCATTAAATGCCAAAAAATCTGGAAATGGCTATATTTGTTGCTGCCCATCACATAAAGACGCAAACCCTAGTTTATATCTTTATGAAACCAAGAGCGGCAAGCTTGGTGCTAAGTGTTTTGCTGGTTGCAGTTACAGCGACATAAAGCAAAAGTTAGCTTCGCTAGGTGTAATTTTTGAAACCAACAATAATTATGTTAGTAAAGTTTATAATTTAGGCAACCCTAAAGATACTAAAAATCCTAAAGTATTAGATTATAAAAAGAAAAGCTATATCCAAAACATTCTAAGTGAAGCAACTTCTAACCTAGAAAATACACCTGTTGAAATTTATTTGCGTAAACATAGAGGTGTAGAAAAATCTGAGCTTCCTGCATCGTTAAAATACCACCCCAATTTATGGCACTCTGCAACTCAGAAAAGCTATCCTGCAATGTTAGCAGCTGTTCAAAATATAGATGGTGAAGTAATTGGCTTGCACCGAACATACTTAGACGAAATCACCAATAATAAAGCGGATATTACGCCCAACAAGATGATGCTTGGCAACATTTCAGGAGGAGCTGTTAGGCTTAGTGGAGCTTTGTTTGCACCTTTAATAGTGTGCGAAGGTATTGAAACAGGTTTATCAATTTTAGAAGCTGTCAATTATCCAGTTTGGGCTTTGCTTTCAGCCTCAAATTTTGAAAGTTTTTCACCTCCGCCAATAACTCAAGTTTCCAGCATTATTATTGCAACCGATAATGATGAAGCAGGTCAAAAAGCCTCAGAGAAACTAGCAACTAGATTGGTTGCTCAAAGCTACTCTGTGAATGTTGTAAAGCCAGAAAATGCCAATGATTTCAACGAGTTATTAAAAGGTAATTAATATGACAATAGCACAAATAAAAGAATTAATTTCAAGTGCAGAAGAATTTATGCCAAAAGAAAAAACTGACACTAAAGAGGTTATTTGCATTGCCTTAAAAGAGTTTATGGCAAAAGTTATTCCACCAAGAGAAATGTTGCTTTCGCCAATAATACCAACGCAAGGGCTGGTGATGCTTTATGCTTTGCGTGGAATAGGAAAAACTCAAGTTTCGTTATCTATTGCGCTTGCTGTTGCTTCTGGAAAATCACTTTTTAGTGAAAAGTGGAAGTGCAAAAAACCAAGCAGGGTTTTATTTATTGATGGCGAAATGCCAGCCAATGTTCTGCAAGAAAGGCTTGCTGTAATGATTAAGGATTATGATATTTCAAGTATTTCATTGGATATTATCACGCCAGATATGCAAGAATTTGGCGTTCCTAATCTATCAGAGCCAGAGGGGCAGGCAAAAATAGAGCAACATATTCACGAAGATACAAAGTTAATAATTTTAGACAATCTTTCTACACTTTGCAGGTCTGGCAAAGAAAATGACGAAGATAGCTGGAAGCTTATTCAAGAGTGGGTTTTGAAGCTCAGAAGTAAAGGCAAATCCGTTTTGTTTATTCATCACTCCAATAAAGGCGGAAGCCAGCGAGGAACATCAAAGAAGGAGGATATCTTAGATACCGTAATCACTCTTAAACGCCCGCAAGATTATCAAAATGAGCAAGGTGCAAGATTTGAAGTTCATTATGAAAAATCTCGTGGTTTTTATGGTGATGATGCGAAACCTTTTGAAGCTTGGCTAAATGAAGGGGGGTGGAAAATATCGGAAATAGAAGATGCAGAGCTAAATAGAGTAATTGAACTTCACAATGACGGATTAAAGCAAAGAGATATAGCCACAGAAACAGGTTTAAATTTAAGCAAGGTAAATCGGCTTATTAAGAAGGCGGAAGCTGAAAAACTTATTGAGATAAGAAGAAAGAAAACAAAATAGAAAGGAGGTTGTTCCGCTGTTTTTTTACTATGTTTTGAAACAATGAAACAAAAATATTTATGCAATACAAAACTATAAACAACTATGAAACAATGAGCTTAAAAGACTTGGCTTTGCTAGTAATCGAGCGAAACAAAAATAAAAATAAAGTTGAAACAAGTAACGATAATTTTGTTGTAAGAACTAAACAAAATGTTTCAAAGCCTAATGTTTCTTATTCGTTACTTAAAAAACTAAAGCAGCTCAACCCTAAACAATATGAGTGGTGGGAAGAACGAGCCTCAATAATGCAATATGATGGCGGTATGCCTAAAAACATTGCTGAAAGAGAAGCTTATAATGATGTGATAAAATATGATTTCTTTAATAATCTTAACACCTAATATAAATATGAAAGAAGATGTATTACTAAAATTTACTCAGGAATTTATTGAATCTTTTGAGGTTGTTTTTGGTGAAATTGACTGGGAACATACAAAATTTTGTTTAAGTGGCAACTATGATGACTTTCTAATTAAGCAAGGTGGAACTTTTTTAGAGCCAAAAGTTGAGGACGAAGGCAATAAATGGGTTTGTCGAGCAAATCTGCTAAAAAATTATAGATTGTTGAAGTTTTATTTAAAAATTTACGACCGCATATAAAATATGACTGAAATAACTACCACATCTGAAAATTCAGTTGGAAATCAGCAATTAGTTATTTCTAGCTCTCAAAATCATAAGTCATGGCTATTTCAAAAAGGGGTGAGTGGCAACCCCCTAGGCAAGCCCAAAGGTTGTAAAAATAAACTTACAAGGTTAGCTGAACATATCACCGAAGAGAATATCCAGCAGATAATGCAGAAGCTTATAGAAAAAGCAAAATGGTGACATTTAGACGCTATAGAATTACTATTAAATAAAATAATCCCTGCACCACGCCCTGAAAATGTTTGCTTGCTTGAAGATGAAACCGCTGAAATTTCAGAAATAACACTCAATAATAAAGAGGATATTAAACAAGCAGGGGAGTTAATAGTTAAAAATATGATTACTGGCAAAATAAGCCCCTCAGAAGCTAACCAAATGCTTGCATTAGTGGAGAGATATGCGGAGATTATAAGGGGTTAGATAACAAAAAATTACACATTACAAATTTGATGTTGTTGATGCTCACCTTGCACATAGCAAAAAAGGTGCTTTGGGTTCTGCATATGATAGGGCTGAATATCTAAAAGAAAGAAAACAAATGATGCAAGATTGGGCAGATTTTTTAGATAAGCTGAGGGGGGATAAACCTGAGAATTATTAAAGCCGTAAATAAGTTAATCAAAAAGGGTATCCCGAAACAATATATAAAATATTGCCACGGGAGGAACCCACGAATTTCTTCTTATTATAACAACCATTTCCACACAGATATTCTATAAGAGAAATTCATTATTGAATATAATTCTAAGTTTAGTAATGTCAAGAAATAAACCTAAGATTGAAGTTATGAAAAAAATTCTAGGGCTTGACATAGGAATATCATCAATAGGCTGGGCAATTTCAGAAATTGATGAAGATAAGTTACAAACTATTGATCCAGAAACTGGAGAAATTATTCAAGGCAAATTATTAGGCTTGGGCGTAAGGGCTTTCACACAAGCAGAAAACCCAAAAGATGGTAAGTCTCTTGCTTTGCCAAGAAGAGAAAAAAGGTCATCAAGAAGAAGGCTAAGAAGAAGGAGATTTAGGTTAGAAAAAATCAAAAAACTTTTTGCAGAGTATAATATTTTATCACTCGAGCAAATAGAAGATATTTTGAAGCCACAAGCATATGAAAAATCACCTTGGCAACTAAGAGCAGAAGGGCTTGAGAGAAGAATAAATGAAGCGGAATTATTTAGGGTTCTATATCATATTGCAAAACTTAGAGGATATAAACCCCAAAAGGGCGAAATATCAGATGAAAAGAAAAAATCAGAAGATGGGCTTGTAAAAAATGCAATCAGAGAAAATACTCAGAGACTTAAAGAGGAAGGTTTGTTAACATTTCCTCAGCTTTTGGTTCGCACAAATATTAATGATAAGCCGTTCAGAAATAAATCTGAAACTTATATAAACTCAATTCCTAGAGACCTAACCGAGAAAGAAGCAAAACTAATATTAGAAAAACAAGCCTCGCTTGGTGCAAATTTTATAAATACTGAATTTGTTAATAAATATATTGAAATAGCCTTTAGCCAAAAATCTGCAATAGATAGAAAGCAGATGGAAAAAATGATTGGTAAATGCACTTTTGAGAAAGATGAGCTTAGAGCACCAAGGAATTCTTACTCAGCAGAAATTTTTAATTTATTAACTAAAATTTCAAATTTGAGCCTTAGAACCATTGATAACCCTGAAAAAATAGAGTTAACCGAACAACAAAAAAGGATTATAAAAGAGGTTGCATTAAGTCAAAAAACATTAACTTATAAAACTCTAAGAAAAGCTCTAAAGCTAGATGAAACAATAATATTTAAGGGGTTAAATTATTCAACTTTTAAGAATAGCAAAGGCAAAGAGAAAGATCCTGAAGCAGAAAAATTTATAGAGTTAAAAGGCTTCAATACTATAAAAAACATTCACGAGGAATTTGGAAAAGAAGAATTCCACGCCCTTCTAAATAATAGTGAGAAATTTGATAAAATTTGCGAGATTTTAACTACGACTAAATCAGAAGAGGAAGCTTATAATGAGCTAATACAAATTACCAAGCCTGAAATTGCAGAAAAGTTAAAATCAGTAGCATTTTCTAAGTATATGCATCTTTCATTAGGGGCATTAAGAAAAATTAATCCCTTTTTAGAACAAGGTTATAATTATTCAAAAGCTTGTGAATTAGCGGGATACAAACACTATAACCCCAATTCTGAATCAGAAAAGTTTGACTATTTACCATCTTTTGAAGAGCTTAAGAAAAAAGGAATTAACTTTGAACCTATAAGAAACCCAGTTGTTCATAGGGCGGTTTGTCAAGTTAGAAAAGTAGTAAATGCGGTTATTAGACAGCATGGCAGACCAGACCAAATTAATATTGAATTTACTAGAGATGCTAAGAATTCCCATAGTGAAAGAAGAAAAATTGAGAAAGGGCAAAAAGCCTTTCAAGACCAAAAAGAGCAAGCAAGAAAAGAATGTGAAAATCTTGGATTAAAGCCAGATGAAGGAGCAAATTTATTAAGGCTAAGATTATGGCGTCAACAAAATGAAAAATGTATTTATTCTGGAAATGATATTAAAATTGAAAACTTAAAAGACTATAACTCTTTAGATATAGACCATATAATCCCCTACAGCAGATGTTTAGATGATAGCTTAAATAATAAGGTTTTATGCTTTGCTAGCGAAAATAGGCAAAAAGGTAATAAAACTCCTGCTGAATATTTTGGTGTTGATACGGATAAATGGCGAGCTTTCAAAGATAGAATAGTTGCATCAAATTTGCCATTACCAAAAAAGAATAGGCTCTTAAAAGAAAAATTTGAACAATCAGATGATTTTATAGAGAGGAATTTAAGAGATACCTCTTACGCAACCAAATATACAGCGGGATATATAAAATCATTCTTAAAATTAAATGAAAACGATAAAATAAAAAACAAGGTTCAAACCAGAAACGGCTCATTAACAGCATTTTTGCGTCATAATTGGGGCTTTGAAAAAGTTCGCTCCGAAGGCGATAAACACCACGCCGTTGATGCATTAATTTGTTCAGTATCAACGCAGGGAATGGTTCAATATCTATCCAACTTCACTAAACGCAAGGAAGAAAAAGGTAAAGAATGGCTTAAGAAATTTGCCAATAAATCTAACATTCCTACCCCGTGGGGAGATAAAGAAAGTTTTAGAAATGAAGTCAATTTCCATTTGGAAAAAGTTTTTGTTTCAAGAGCCGCAAGAAGGAAGGCAAGTGGAGAGGTTCACAAAGCAACCCTTAAAACTACAAAATTTAAAAATCGGGGTCTTAATTTTACTACTAAAAATATCAGTTTAAAACAAATTGCATCTAAAAAAGATTTTTTCAAAAACCTTGAAGATTTTGAAAATAAGATGCTAGCTTACAGAATTTATGATGAAACTAATAAAATATTTAAAGATTCTGATAGCGAGTATTCAGTATATAACACCATAAAGAAGTTACTTACTGAAAACAATTTTGATTGCACTAAAGCGTTTGAAAAAGAAGTATTCCTTAAAAAAAGTAATAATGAAATAGGAAACCAAATTAAAAAGCTTAAAATTGCAGAGAATTTTGAATCCGATTCTGTTCTTAATCTAAAAAACAGCGGAAATGCAGAGGCTGATTTAGGGGAAGTTAGAAGGCTAGATGTGTTTGAAAAAGACAACTTTTATTTTATTGTTCCATTTTATGAAACCGACATTAAAGGAATACGAAATAATGAAATGAAAGCATTATCAAACAAAAGAGGGGAAAAATACATCTCTATTGACAATTCTTTTAGTTTCAAATTCCATTTATTTAAAGATGAACTAATTAGCTTTGAAAGTGATAAAAAAGAATATTTTGGTTACATAATTCAATATAAACCTAGTAGCGGTCAATTTGAGTTAGAAACCCAAGATAGAAGCGGAAAATTTAAAATTTTGGATAAGAAAACAAAGGAATTAAGGACTGAATATTCAAAAATGTTTTCAATAACTAAGGTAAAAAACTTCAAAAAATACTCTGTTGATATTTTAGGAAATTATTCAGAAGTTAAAGGTGAAAAAAGAATGCCAATTGGTAAAAAAAGCGAGGTATAATTTTGTCTTGGCGAATTGTAAATATTACAAAAGAATCAAAGTTAAGCCTTAAAAGCAATCAGCTTCTATACAAGCCTGCTGATAACTCGGAAGAGGTTACAATACCCTTAGAAGATATTGCCATTATAATGGCTGATAATAGCGAAATTAGCTTTTCTGCAAATTTATTACAAGCAATTGCAGATAATGGAATTGCTTTATTTATAACAGATAAAAGCCATCTACCAAGCGGTATATTCCTTCCATTTCATAAGCATAGCAGATATACTGAAATCTTTAACTTGCAGATTAATTGGTCTGAGCCTTTCAAAAAAAGAATATGGCAAAAAATTATTGAACAAAAAATTTACAATCAATTTTCGGTTATAAAAAAAATCAATAAAACCGAAAATATAAGGCTTCTTAAACTCTCAAAATCTGTATTATCTGGAGATTCAGAAAATAATGAAGCTCAAGCAGCAAAAGAATATTGGCAAGAATTATTTGCTAATTTCAAAAGAGGCAAAGAAGATATAAAAAACAAAGCACTAAATTATGGCTACGCAATTTTAAGGGGTGCAGTTGCAAGGGCGGTTGTTTCTTCGGGCTTTATGCCGTCTCTTGGCGTTTTTCACTCAAATAATCTAAATTCTTTTAATTTAGCTGATGATTTAATTGAGCCATTTAGACCTTTTATAGATGAATTAGTTTATACAGAATTCCAAGACAACGAAAAGCCAGATTTAACGCCGAAAGATAAGCAGAATCTTATTTCTGTATTAACTAAATTTTGTATGTTTGATGGTGAAAAAATTACTATTCTAAAAGCAATTGAACGCTCCGCTGAAACCCTTCAGAAGGCAACAAAAGAGAAAGATACAAATTTCTTAATTCTTCCTAATTTAGGTTTTTAATAAAATTCAAACATTTTCTTCGCTTACTTGTGGCGTGTTTTCTTGGAAAATAGCTAAAATTTTGATAAATTCGCCTCTTTAATCAGTTAAATTATGAAAATTAAAGAGGAAAGATATATGAGAATTTTAGTTTTCTTTGATCTTCCAACTGAAACAAAATTTGATAGAAAATGTGCCAGCAGATTCAGAAATTACCTTCTTAATGATGGTTATTTTATGGTTCAATTTTCTGTGTATTGCAGAATTTGCAAAGGGCTTGATGCAGTTGATAAATATATCACAAGATTAAAAAATAATTTACCGCCTAGGGGTAGTGTAAGGGTTTTAGAGGTAACTGATAAGCAATATTCAAGAATTAAAATATTAGTTGGTGAACGAAAAAAAATAGAAAAAGTAACTAAAGAACAGCTAGTTTTATTGTAATTTTTTCGTTAACTAAAAGCTAAAACCCCCTTTGTTATCAGGGGGTTAGCCAAAACCGATTATAGCGTATCTGTGTGGAAAAGGAAGCTATAACTAGTGTTTGTAAAGCGATATACTGCCCCTAATTATAGCGTATCTGTGTGGAAAAGGAAGCTATAACCTATGTTATTTTTAATAAATTCAGCTTCTGATTATAGCGTATCTGTGTGGAAAAGGAAGCTATAACCCAAGGTACTATTACTGCTACTTCTTTTTAATTATAGCGTATCTGTGTGGAAAAGGAAGCTATAACAATTCTGGTTGCAATTTATAGCTTTGAATAATTATAGCGTATCTGTGTGGAAAAGGAAGCTATAACCTATTATCGCTAGAAATAGAGGATATTGTTATTATAGCGTATCTGTGTGGAAAAGGAAGCTATAACAGCTTTGCTTATGATTATAATTTTGGAACAATTATAGCGTATCTGTGTGGAAAAGGAAGCTATAACACAAAAGGATTTTATGAGTATTAATTATGAATTATAGCGTATCTGTGTGGAAAAGGAAGCTATAACCATATAGGGCTTATTGTAATATTTCACACAATTATAGCGTATCTGTGTGGAAAAGGAAGCTATAACAAACTGGAGAATTAAAACCCCGTGAGCATAATTATAGCGTATCTGTGTGGAAAAGGAAGCTATAACTACAATTTCCCATATCCCTATCAGAATTTGATTATAGCGTATCTGTGTGGAAAAGGAAGCTATAACCGCACAAGATGCAACCAGATATACTGCTTAATTATAGCGTATCTGTGTGGAAAAGGAAGCTATAACACCTAAAGCAAGCTCTTTACAATTACTTTCATTATAGCGTATCTGTGTGGAAAAGGAAGCTATAACCAAAACTGGATTGCCTGCTAATGTGCCGTCATTATAGCGTATCTGTGTGGAAAAGGAAGCTATAACTTATCATAAAGCTCCTTTTGGTTAGTTGTTATTATAGCGTATCTGTGTGGAAAAGGAAGCTATAACCAATTATACCGCCATACGGACTTAATAAATATTATAGCGTATCTGTGTGGAAAAGGAAGCTATAACTTGCGAACACGACTTAAATAATCGTGAAACATTATAGCGTATCTGTGTGGAAAAGGAAGCTATAACTAGATAGCGATAGTGCTTTTCCTGCAAGCAATTATAGCGTATCTGTGTGGAAAAGGAAGCTATAACCTAACCTCTCCTATAGATTAAGGGGGCTACCCCCCTTTATGAATTACCATAATAATATTAGTGTTTATCTTGAATAATCACCCCTATAAAGCCTAATCAAAATTTCAAAATCTCCCTTAGGGGTGTTTTTAATGCATATAACCGCACTTGAAAAATTTTTGATATTTAGTATAACACAAAAATTAACGATACTTTATATCTCTAAAAAGTCATTCTGGGGGTATAAATGGGGGTACAAGCATTTTTCATATTGACCGATAATTGTTTATATACAGCTGGTTAATCAAACAATATGAAAGCCTCCGCTCGACCATCTATAAAACCCACAAAGTTCACTAAAGTTCATAATCACTAGCAAAACCAACCCTTTCACGACACAAAGGGGATTTTGAAGAAGTAATTTTAATACAAATATCTATTCTATTAAGTAAAATTTAGGAATGCAAAAAATGGTGATCCCGACAAGATTCGAACTTGTGACCCACTGATTAAAAGTCAGATGCTCTACCGACTGAGCTACGGGATCATAGAAAAAAGAAATATTATTAAAACTATTATCAATAATATTTTGCGAGTTTTATAGAGATATTAATCTCATCTTCAAGCATTATTTTCAAAAAATTAATTTTTTAATCAAAGCTTTACTAACAGCTAATTTTATGCTAAGGAAACCTCATATTGGGTGGGCTAACAACTATATTTCGAGGGCTTATGACTATTCTTGGAACTGCAAACGGACAAAGATTAACCGGGACAACAAATGATGACATTTTTGATAATGGTGGCTTTTTAGTTAGAATTAATGCTCTAGCTGGCAATGACGAAATAAACCTCACAAACACAAATTATCCCGCAAACACTAGAAGATTTTCATATGTTGATGCAGGAGAAGGCAATGATGTTGTTAATGGCTCTGAAAATAGAGATGTAGTTTATGGAGGTTCTGGCAATGACCTTATAATTGGCAATGGCGGTAATGACACTTTAAGATCTGGCACTTCTGATAGTGCTGGTGCTTCTATTTCATATAACGGCACAAATTTTGTTGGAGATATAATAGATGGTGGAACTGGTGATGATGCAATATTTGTTAGAGATGGCGGGCTTGCCTTAGTTTTTGGTGGAGATGATAATGATAGGATTTATTTTCAAAACTCTGCTAACGGAAATATTGCGGATGCTGGATCAGGAAATGACCAAGTTTATGGCAGTAGAGGTAACGATATTTTAGCTGGTGGAGATGGTGAGGATATTATTAGAGGTAAATCAGGCGATGACGAGCTTAATGGTGATGCAGGAGATGACGATATAAGAGGTGGATTTGGTGATGATAAGATTTCAGGGGGAGATGGTGCTGATAAATTGTATGGTAACTTAGGGAATGACGAACTTAATGGCGATGATGGCGATGATTTAATTTATGCTGGCAGTGGCGATGATATAATTGATGGTGGTGTTGGTAATGATAGCATTTTTGGTGGAAGTGGAAATGATATTATTAAAGGCGGCGATGGTGATGATAATATTAGAGCTAGTAGTGGTAATGATAATATCAGCGGTGGGCTTGGAAATGATATTTTAGAAGGTGGCGGTGGAAATGATATATTCACCTTTGATTTTACCGCTAGTGGCGAGAAAGATATTATTAAAGGCTTTCGCAATGGCGATAAAATTGCTCTAAATTCTGGAATTGACTTCAGCGATTTAGTGATTGTTAAAACTGGTTCTATATCAGAAATTACTTTACCTGATGGTCAAATAATTGAAGTTAATACAACTTCAAATTTCACTTTTGACGCTGATGATTTTACTACGATTTAGTATATTAGCTAAACACTGAATGCCATTGGTTGGGCTTGCATAGCACCTATATTTGCAGGGTTGAAGTAGATCGAAATATCAGGCAAAAAACCATCATTCGCCCCGCTTTTTGAATCTTCTTTTAATTCTTTTTCATAGGTGTTTTTTGCTTCCAGCCAAGAATCCTTCATTTCTTTTAAGTGTCTAATGCACATATCGCACATAGATAAATCTTCTGAAGAATTAATGCTTAAAATTCTGTAGCAAACACCAGTATACCAATCTTTTAAGGTTTCCGCAACCTCACCACCATTTTCAATATCCAAACAATCACGGAGCCCAGAAACTATAAGGTATGCTTTTTCAATTTTGTTATATCTGGTTTGAACATCTTTATTTATAATCGCATCTTTTGCTTGCATAAGGCTAACAATTGCCCCTTCATATAATGAAAAAAGATTGCTGAATTTATCCAGCGTTTGGAATGCATTTTTATAATTATTTATAGCGTATGTCATCTTGACCTCCTATAGCTAAATACATTTTAGCCTTGTTGATTTTTACTTATTAAAATTAATTCCTAGCATTACGAACATTATCTTGTGCTTCTAGCAGTAATAAAACTGAGTTTGCACTATTGATAGCCTGCTCTAATGCCGCGAATTGATCTCTTAATCTTTTAACATAATCTTCAAGCCTATCTTCAAGTGAGATAACCTCTGAAGAAAAATCTTCATTAGAAGCAACTATTTCATCAATAGTTACTTCTAAAATTCCACCATCTTTCAAATAATCATCTGCTATGTTATAAATTTTATCTGCGATACCTTGCGTAATTGATACAGAAATTTCATCAGTGCCATCACCAGTATAAATAAATTCTAAGCCAGCTACTGGCGTTCCAGTTGCACCAGAAATAATGCCTGCACTTAAAGAAAGATAAACATTTTGACCCCCTGAAAGATAATCAGTGCCATCAGCATTTAGAAGTTTAACTTGCTGGCCTACAGCTCTTGAAGTATCAATATCAAGCTTAAATTCATTAAGCGTAATGCTATTGCTTGATTTAGATAAAACTAGATTTGACGAGCTAATAGTTGATTTTAACTCAAAAATTTCTCTAATTTTTTCAAAATTATTTGCTATTGCGTTTTTTAGCTCAGATTCATCATAATTAAGAATATTATTTGTGGCGATAGTAGTTTCATCACCAGCAAAATCATTAAGTGTAATGCCTATATCAGCAAGTGATCTAAAATTGCTATCAGTTGTGCCATCAACAATTCTGTTAATCTCAATTGAAAGTAAATCAGAGAGAGATTTAAGAATTGTATCACCGCCTAAGATTGCAGTATCTTTGTATTTTTGAGTTGCGGGATCACGCTCATTTTGCTTTGCTTCATAAACCCTAAAAGCATTATAAGAATCAAGAAAAGCAACGATTCTTTCAGTAACTAAATCTGCATCAAAATTTATTGCAACATCAATGCTATCAGCAGTAATTTCACCATAATCAGGTGTAACATTTCTAAGGGTGAATGTAACATTTTCTTTAACATCGGCGATTGTATTTGTGCTTCTTTCAATTTCTACACCATCAACTGAGAATATTGCATTTGAGGCCGATTGTGTTGTAGTTATAGAAGCATTAGTTAAAACACCACCTGCATCAAAAAACTGATATGAATTATCCAAGCCTTCTGTAGCAGATTTTAACGATAATCTGAAGTCAAAATCACCAACTTGAACGATAGATGCGGATAAGCCAGTGAGTGATTTCTTCTGGTTTAGATTGAAAACTATATCATTTAAGGATTCCCCTTCTACAATAGTAAAATCAACTAATTCACGAGTTCCAAAAGCATAGCCAAGTGCTTTTTCTAAAGAGGAAGCATTTTCCCTTGTTGAGATATTTGCACTAACTCCAGCATCACCCAAATTAATCTGAATTTTTTTATCGCTGGTTGTGCTTTCTAAGGTAAGGTTTGCATTAAGGGTAGTGCCAAGGTTTGAAGCCCTAAAAATTTCATCACCCACCCTAACTGAAATTATGCCATTTGAGCCAGTGCTATATTGCACTTGAAAATCTCTGATAGTGCCAAATTGCCCATTTGAAGTATTAAAATTATCCGAAATAAAACGAACATTTGAAGATGTTAAACCGGTTAATGGTGCTTTAACATCTGCATTAGTGAAATTATTTATTCTTCTGCTTTGATAAATTTTTTGATTTGATAAAGCTGAATTTAAGTTAGTTGCGAAGCTGTTTGCGTTTGATTGTAAATCATCAATTATAATATCTTCATCAAGTGTTAGGGTAAAAGATGTTTCATTCACACCGCCTGAATTTCCTGTAAAAGTTATAACCGCCCCACTTGCAACACCTGTATTTGCACCTGCATTTATTGAGGTATCAGAGGTAATCGCATTTGATGTATATACAACCCCATTTTTTGTAAAGCTTAGTGTTGTAGTATTCGCTGTATTATCATAGCTTGCTGTAATGCCTGAAATTGAACCTTGCAGACCAACTAACCCACCACTTCCGCCCACAACATTGAAATTTTCTATACCAGCGGCAGTCAGAATACCTGTCGCACTTCCCTCAACGGAATAATCACCTGATGCAAGCTGAAAGCCAGTTAGTGTTGTGCCTGTAACCTCTTTTGTAACACCTGAGCCAATTTCAAATGTTCCAGCAGTAAAATATGACCCTGATGAAGCTGTTGTTGCAGAGAGGCTTCTTGTGTTAAAGCTTCCAGTTCTTTGCTCTAAAGTTTTTGCAATAGAGCCAATTTCAATTTTGCTATTACCAATCTGAGCCCCCGGATCTGCGGTTACAGATAAATAACTTGAAGCAGAAAGTGTGGTAGAAAAAAGATTTGCTGATCTATACTCAAAAGCGTTAGAAAAATTGCTTAATACCCCAGTAGGGTTTCTCAAAAAATTAACCGAATTTTTTAACGCATTAAGATTCGTATTAAGGCTACTATATTCAGTAACTTTGGTTTGATTTGTTTTTATTTGAAGGTTTAGAGTATCAATTGGCCTTTTTCTTAGAGCCGATAATTCCTCAACAAGCTTGGTGCTATCCAAGCCAGAAGCTATTCCTGAGATGGTATTTCCAACAATATTTCCTAAATTTATAGTTGTCATTGGAAATAGTTTTTTGTTTATAAAGAGCCACTAACAACATTTCCAGAACCACCACCAAGCTGGAAAACTTCCACTTCAGATTTTGTTTCAATTCTACCAGTAGAAATATCTGTAAAGCGAATATAGTATTTATCTAAACTATTGGATTGAGAGCCTTTATAGATGGTAAATACATAATCATTAAAATATGGGTTATCACCACCAACTAAGCTAACTGCAACGCCCTTTAGAGCTTCAAAGCGTCTTTCTTCTGAGCGAGCGGCGTTTTGTTCAATTGAAGATTTTTCACCAGCACTTACAACTCTTTGTGCTGTAAAATCTTGCCTTTGTTCAATAGTTTGAACAGCTCCAACCCCTGATTGTGGTGCAGTATTTTGCGAAACCTGAACCGATTGAATATTTGAAACTCCGTTAACTTCCATAAAGACCTCCAAAATTTTATTTATGTTTATAGCCTTTAATAAAATATAGAAATTATAGTTTAATGAAAGCTATATTTATGCCAAATTCTAGGTGGGAGTTATATTTTAAGATAGAAAAGGGGGGAAGTTGCCTTCCACCCCTGTAAGTAAAAAAGATAATTACTGCTGAACTAGTCTTAGTAGTAACTGCGGTATCTGGTTTGCCTGAGCAAGAACCGATACAGAAGCCTGTAATTTCACCTGATTTGTAGCAAATTTAGTAGATTCTTCTGCTATATTTGCATCAAGGAAGCTACCACGAGCAGCATCTTGGTTTGCGATTGATACTTCAATGTTAGATGAAGCAAATTCAAATCTTGAAATTGCAGCACCAACATCAGCCCTGCGAGAGATAACTGAAGATATTGCGTTATCTAGTGCTTCAACTGCTGTTTGTGCACCAGCTTGTGTATCAATTGATAGAGTTTGTGCAACACCATCATTATCAAGATAAATCTTGCTAGTTGATACATCTTTAATTGAGATAGCAATTTTATCAGATAATGCAGAACCAACTTGGAATGATAAACCACCAGAACCAGATGCACCTACACCAAAGTAAGAATCTAAAGCATTTGTTAATGCTTTAACTTCATCAGCATTTTCAAGGTTGATAGAACCAGTTAAACCAGTGATATCAATAGTGATCCTTTGATTGTTATCATTACCAGCAGCATCACGACCAATTAAAGTAATTGTTTGATCAGCTGAAGATAGGATATCATTAGCACCACCTAAATCAGTTGCACTGAAAGTTGTGCCATTAACAATTACAGAAAGTGAATTGTTAGCACCAACACCAGCGACACCAACAAAGTTTCCAATATCACCGAAATCAGTATTAGTAATATCAAAATTATTAGATCTGATAGTTACAGATGAAGCAGTTAAGCCGTCAAGAACTGTGTCGTTAATATTAGCAGCTGTTACGCTGTTAACTGTTCTAATCTGATAAATATCAACATTAGCTAAAGCTGTGGTTAAATTAGAAGCATAAGTTGCAGCAGTAGTTGATGTATTTAATGCACCAGTCACAGCAGCAAGACTTAAGCTGAATTTAGAACCAGAACCATCAGTAGCTGTGAATTCTAGATCCTGAGCCGCAATATTACCACCATTACCTGAAGCAACTAAATTAGCACTTACATATACTTTATCACCGATTTGAGTTCTAATAACAACATCTTCCGCGTTTGAACCATTTTCATCAAATGATACTATTTCAAAAGTTCCAAAACCTTCACCTTGGAAAGATGCGTCATTGAATTCAGAAACAGAAACCGCAGAAACATAAGTTGAATCAGCTGTGCCAACTGTAGTGTAAGCATCACCAGTGTTACCTACGCCAAATAATTGGTTAAGAGCTGATTCTAACTCAGCAACTTGCTCAGCATCAGTTAAATCAACGGTGTTAGAGCCAATGTTTGCAACGCTAATGATTAGCCTTTCATTGTTATCAGCACCAATTGCATCACGACCAATTAAAGTTATAGTGCCATCAGCAGCAGCCAAAGTATCATTTGCGCCACCAATATCAGAAGCACTGAATGTTTTACCATTTAAAGTTACAGTGATGTAATTAGCAGAGCCTGCACCAGCAACTGCTGTGAACTGACCAATCGTTCCAAAATCGTTGTTTGTAGTATCAAAAGTTTTACCACGAATTGTAACGTCAGAAGCAATTGTTAAACCACCAAGCCTTGTTCCAGTAACTGAATTTAAGCCAGAAACAACTCTTGTTTGTTGCAATTCAACAGCAGATAAATCAGTTGTTAATGTGCCTAAATAAGTATCTGCAGCACCAGAAGTGTTGATAGAACCAGTTCCAGCAGCTAACCTTAAAGTGAAAGCTGAGCCTGAGCCATCATTAGCAGTAAACACAACATCAGTTGCAGCGGCAATGTTACCACCATTACCAGAAGCAGTGATTGTTCCAATATAAGTTTTATCACCAATGATTGTTTGAACAACTACTGATTCAGCGCCCGTTCCATTTTCATTGAAGTAAACTGCACTAAATGTACCAAAACCAGTTTGCTGAACTGAAGTATCATCAAATGAAGCAAGCGATTGCACCGCTGTAACGCTTGAACCAGGTGTTCCAACAGCATTGTAAGAAGATACAGTTGCAGAAACTGAAACATCTTGATCTTGGATAATACCAGCATTAAGTGGACCAGAAACTTGAACGCTTGCATCACCAGCAATAGAGCCATTTAATAGAGTAATTCCGTTAAATGAAGTCGTGGTAACGATACGATCAATCTCTGATTTAAGAGCCGAGAACTCTTGGTTTAAGAATGCCCTTTGAGTGTTACCAAGTGAACCAGAGTTTGATTGAACTGCAAGAGCCTTTTGACGAGATAAAATATCGCCGATTTGTTTAAGCGCACCATCAGCGATCTGAAGAACGCTTCTAGCTTGCTCAGTGTTGAGTTTCGCAATCTCTAAAGATTTAACAGTTGTGCTTATTGAAGTACCGATGGATAGACCAGCTACGTCATCAGATGCTTTAATAATTCTGCTACCACTTGAGAGTTTTGCGATTGAACTAGATGCAACAGAACCTGCACTAGTTAGATTTCTTGATGCCGACGCGGCAGCAAGATTTGAGTTAATACCTACCATAGAACCTCCTACTTGGATTGTTGTTAAAAAAAAGGTATAGGCTACATGCCCATTACAATATTTACATTAAAACTTGATGATTAGCAAAATCTTTCAGTTCAATTTTATTTCAAATTTTATGAAAATTTACAAATGTGGCTAAATTACAATTGATTAAAAAATTAATCCAATTTCAAATCTATTGGCTTTTTTATTATTGCTTCCGAGACAGGCTTTATATTATTATCCGAAGGGAGAGTTTCCTGCTTTTTACTAGTAGCAACAGGTTTATTTTTTTGCTTCTCAGCAACTTTTCTGAATTTCTTTTCTTCTGGATTATCTGTTGGTTTAGTTTCAATTTTTTGAGCCAGAGATTTTGGTAAATTACTAGCTTTTGCTGAGTGATTATTTTCTATATATGCAACTGGCTTTGGTAAATCTTTATCTATAAGATTAATAACTTTGCCATTTTTCTTAGCTATTTCTTCTAATAAAATGTTTTTTTCAGTCTTTTCAATATTTTCTTTTAACTCTTGAATATCGCTATTTCTAGCTTGCTGAACAATGTTTGAATTTGGGGCTTCGATTGCCTTATGAGTAATTTTATAATCAACATAAAATTCAGTTTCTTCAGATTTTATAACAATCTTACTGTTTATAGCGTTGCTATTAAAAACAGAATCAAAAGGTAGAAATAACAAGTAACCCGAGGGAGTTTTAAGTGCAGTGCCGTTGTTTTTATCTATGTTTTTATCAATGTAATTAACAAAATCTTGGATTTTCTTATATTCAGGATTTTCATACATTTTATCAAAGGCTTCTTGCACTTTTTGATTAATCCTAGCCTGCGAAACTTGTTCAGGAATTTCATCTTCGCTAGAATTTGAAAGCCTATTTTTTAAGTCATTAGAATATGTTTCATATAAAACAAAAATAAGAAAAACAAAAGCGGCAGCCTTAAAAATCTTCTGCCCATAATCAGGAATTTGCTTGTTAGATTGTTGCTGTTGTTTTTCTTTTTTGAATAGCATGAATCAATTTTTATTTATGGTAAGCTTAACTTGCGATGCTTTAACTAAATCAATCATATCAGCAGCTTTAAGACCAACATCTATCCTCTCGAAGCGAGCATTAATAGATATATCATATTTAAAGATGTCTGCAAGTTTAAGATTAGATTCAAGCCTTTTAAGGGGATAAACAACTTCATCATCAAAGGTTCTAAGCATTGCAACCGCAAATTTGCCTAATCCTAAATAGGAAACTACATCTCTAGCTCTAAAGTTTGAACTTATAACTTCAGCAATTTTTGAAATTATTTCATCTGATTTATCCTTGCCATCGCTTTTTCTAATATTTGAAAAACCTTCCACTGATAAAATTAAAAGCACCGATTCAACCTTAATTTCATATAGATAATCCATTATTTCATCAAGGGTATGAACAAACACATCGTGATTTATTAATTTTGTGTGTTCATCAATAGCATTTTTAGTGTGTGATAATTCTTGCAGGATTGATTTTACTTTATCCCGAAGGAAATATTTTTTCTCTAAAATCAGGTTAAACTGCTGTTTTTCTTCTGTAGAAATATCACGCTCAGCAAAGGCGTTCATATCAATAACTTCACCGCCTGCATTTTTTATTTTGAATGTAATTATGTGGCTTACAATATCTTTAAGATCATTGCCATCAAAGGCAAAATCAAGGTTTTCATCAAAAATTTCTTTTATATCCTCAGGCAGTAAAATTCTAAAATCTTTACCAACTATTGCATCTTCGTCATATCCGAAATAATCCCCGCCCCTTCTATCATCTACAGATTTTCTGAATTGCGAAATTTTGAGAGATTTTTCAGGGTTATTTTGTTCAATAACAAATTTGAGATTTCCTTTTCTTAAATACATAACCCCTAATTAATAACCATACTTTGTGGATTAAGTAATCTATCAGGATATCTACCTTGAAACAAGCTAATTCCTAAAGCGTGGCCATATTCTATAGCGTGAATGTCATCACAGCGACATAAAATCAAGCGATTCGCACCTGCATCTGCTATCGCATCTCGGACGGGTTGATTTTCTTTTTTAGAGAATAAATCCCCTTTAACATCAGCATTCCATTGCAACTTTACAAGGTCAAACCCTAGTTTTTTGCGGTTTATATGAAGAAAACTCTCATTATTAAGCCCATCTAAACATATTTTATGATTTCTTTTCTGAGATAAATCTTTTACTTTTTGAAATGAATAAATATCAGAAAGCACATCTGATGCAGTTATTTCAATAACAAGCTGGCTTTTGAAATCTTTTGCAATCTCACTAAATTCTGCAAAATCTTTTGATAGCACAGAGCTTAAATTTAAGTTCAAGCTTATTGGCATGTAAAGAAAGCTCTCTGGGTTGGTGCTTACAATTTCCAAAACTTTTTCATCTAATTTTTCAGTCAAAAAATTAAATAGCCATTTATTTGAAGTCAGCTTGAAATTTGTATCAAGCATTCTTTGCAAAAAGGGAATATTTATATAAATTTCATTATATAATGGCTTTGGAATTGGATTTATTAAATCTTTAATAGTGCAAACTGGTTGTTTTCTGATGGCGGAATCTAATTTTGTTTCGGCAATTTCTTTTTCAATATCTGGAAATAATTTAACCGCTGGTTGTTTAATGGAATTTTCTTCACTGAGAGTTAGCGTGTCTTTGCCAAGCTCTTTAAGCATAGCCTCAGACATAATTTTGGAGGCTAGGCTTGAAAATTGTTGCCACTGAAAATTCAAATCATAAGTTTCACAGAATTCTTTATTTTCTCTGCCATCTGGAAGGTTTGAAAGCGGATCATCAAAAAATAAATACCTCAACTGAAATATAGCCTTATTAAGTAGCAATTTATCAGCCCCACGATAAAGCAGAAATACATCAAGATTTGACATTCTAACAATTTCGCCAATTTCTTCGCGGAAAATATCATTCAATATATTTACAGCAATTTTTATGTGAAAATCATTCTTATAAGTTTCTGTTAGCTTACTAAGCCTAAAGTGAACGGCGTAGTTATCAGATTGCGAATGCCTGCTGGAATTGGCAAAATCAACTAGTTTAGCTTCCGAGTTGTTAGTAATAATCCTCATATATATCAATGATTTAATATATTTTCTGATGTTTTTCCACCTTTGTCACCCCGCATTTATTGCGGGGTTAACAATAAAACACGCTCAAACCTCAAACATAAAGGCACTTCCAACCATTAACCCCGTGACAAGCACGGGGTGACAATTGGTGCTTAAGAAGCTAAAATCTGCCTACGTGAACGCACCTTATTTTATCTAGAAATAAAACTTGATTTATTCATTAATAAATATATATCTCACAGCTATAAAATTAAGCAAGGTAATTTAGTATGGCAAAGAAAAACACAGTTATAGTTAGAATGGAAAGCACAGCTGGCACTGGCTATTACAAAATCGCGAAAAAAAATCCTAAAAAGCAACAAGGTAAAATGGAGTTCAATAAATTTGACCCTGTTGCAAGAAAGCATGTTAAATTCGTTGAGAAAAAATATAAATAATTTTTTAATTGTTTTTATACCCTAAAGCCAACTTTTAAGTTGGCTTTTTTTTTGCTTTAGTTAAATTAAAATTAGTTATCATAGAATAATTACTTATTAATGTATCAAAAAATTCTCAAAGAGCAATCTAGCTTGCTTGATTTGCCCGTTTTGGTTGCAGACGATAGTGAAATTAGTAGAAAAATTTCTGAAAAATATCTTCGCGAAGCCGGATTTAGAAACCTTCATTTTGCCAAAGATGGTAAGGAAGCACTTGATCTAGTTAAAGAAATATATCCCAGAATTTTGGTCTGCGATATTTTTATGCCTAAACTTTCAGGTTTTGAGCTTATTAAAGAAATTAGAAGTAACCCAGCAATTTCTGATATTGCAATTTTAGTTCATACCGCATCAAGTAATAATAAAGATGTAAATGATGCTTTCATAAATGGTGCTAATGATGTTATTCTAAAACCAGTTCAGAAGGAAGAATTTCTTACAAGATGCACAATCCATCTTGAAAACTCTACCTATAGAAAAAGAATTAGTGAGGAGCTTGAAAAAGCAAAATTCTTACAGGCATCAATTATTCCATCTTCGGAAAAACTAAATTTAATTAAGGAAAAAGTTGGCATTGAAACAGGCTTCATATTTCAACCAAGCTCGGAATTAGGTGGCGATTTTTGGTCAATAAAAATACTGAATGAAAACCAAATTGTTATTTATTGCGTTGATTTGACTGGCCACGGAATAGCCTCTGCGATGAATACTTTTAGGGTTCACAGCCTAATTGAAGAAAATTTGAAAGCAGACATTAATATCTCAGAGTTTTTACATAAAATAAATAATGTCCTTTGTGAAATTATGCCAATTGGGCAATATGCCACTATGTTTTTTGGTGTTATTGATATAGCAAAAAATACACTAAGTTTTTCTAATGCTGGTGCGCCATACCCAATGTTATGTAAAGAAAATGGTGAAGTAAAAAATTTAGTTTCAAACGCATTGCCAATAGGTGCAAATAGAGATACAATATATAGCATTGTTACAGAAGATTTTAGCAAAAATGATGTTTTGCTTGTGTTCAGTGATGCACTTAATGAAAGTGTAAATTCTCAAGGAGAATTCTTTAATGAAGATAAAATAAGCAAAACTCTCTCAAAAGTGAATGGAAGTTCCGCTCAAGAAATTGCTGATTTATTATTCTCAAAATTTTCTAATTATATCGGCAAAACTACCTTTGATGATGACCTTACCATCAATGTTTATAAGAGGTTAAAATAAAGCCTTGCCAGTCATCTCCTCTGGCTGAGGGGTATCCATCAATTTCAAGATTGTTGGGGCTATATCGCAAAGGCTTCCATCTTTTATAACAGAAATATTTTTATTTGAATTCACAATTATAAACGGCACCGAACCCACTGTGTGTTGTGTGTGTGGTTGCCCGTTTTCATCAAGCATTTCTTCAACATTGCCGTGATCAGCAGTTATAATCATCGCCATTCCGGTTTCATCAATTGCTTTTTTGAGCTTACCTAAACACTCATCTAATACTTCAACCGCTTTGATTGCGGCAGGTAAAACGCCAGTATGCCCAACCATATCACCATTTGCGAAATTACAAACAATCAGAGAAAATTCTTTTGATTTAATAGCTTCAACAAGTTTTTCAGTAACTTGATATGCTGACATTTCCGGCTTCAAATCATAGGTTGCAACTTTGGGGGAAGGCACTAAAATTCTTTCCTCGCCCTTGAAAACTGATTCAGCACCGCCATTAAAAAAGAAAGTTATATGAGCATATTTTTCCGTTTCAGAAATTCTTAATTGCTTCAAATTATTTGCAGAAATTACTTCACCCAAAGTGTTTTTTACAGATTCCGATGGGAAAATAGTTTGTAGTTTTTGATTTAATTTTTCAGAATATTCCACCATTCCTATCGACTCGGATATAATAGGTTTTGTGCGATTAAAACCATCAAAATTTTCTTCTACTATTGCGGTTAAAATTTCCCTAACTCTATCAGCTCTAAAATTACACATTAAAATTGAGTCGCCTGCTTGAAAGCCTTTATAGGATTGATTTGTGGCAGGCTTGATAAATTCATCAGTAACATCATTTGCATAAGAATTTTTAATATAATCTATCGCATTTGAGAAACTATTTTCAGCTTTCGCATTAACTATTGCGTTGTAAGCGGCCTCAACCCTTTCCCATCTATTATCGCGATCCATACCATAAAACCTTCCGCCAAGCGTTGCGAGTTCAATATTTTTATATGGTTTTAGTTTTTCAATTAGAGATGAAATATATTTCTCGGCAGATTTCGGGCTAGTATCTCGCCCATCAGTAAATAGGTGCATCTTAACATTAACGCCCGCTTCCGCATATGATTTTGCCATATAAATTATGTGATCAATATGACTATGCACGCCACCATCAGAAGCCAATCCCATTATATGAATTTGCGAATTATTCTTTTTTAGATTAGCAACTGAGTTAGCAATAATTGGGTGATTTTTAAGCGTATCATATGCAACGCCATTATCAATTTTACCAAGTGAACCTGCGATAATCCGCCCGCCACCAATATTCATATGTCCAACTTCAGAATTGCCCATCTGTCCTTCAGGCAAGCCAACGGCTCTGCCATAAGTTTTAACTGAAGAATTAGGATAACTTTTCAAAAAACTATCAAAATTTGGTGTTTTTGCTTGGGTTATGGCATCATAATCGCCACCTTTTTTAACCCCCCACCCATCTAAAATACAAAGTAAAACTGACTGCATAAAATTATTTTATATAAAGTGTTAACAAAAACGAATTTTTCCTCTATTTACACTATCAACCATCAACTATCAACCATCAACTGAATACTATGACAGGGCTTAAATTACTTTCTGGTAATAGCAATCCAGAGCTTGCAAAGGCGATTTCTGAAAATCTCAAAGTGCCGCTAATGAAGGCAGATGTTAAGCGTTTTGCAGATAATGAAGTTTGGGTTGAAGTTCAGGAAAATGTTCGTGGTGAAGATGTTTTTTTGATTCAATCAACTTGCTTTCCAACTAATGATAATGTGATGGAATTGCTGATTTGTCTCGATGCATTGCGTAGGGCTTCTGCCAAGCGGATTACGGCGGTTATCCCATATTTTGGCTATGCTAGGCAAGATAGAAAACCGGGGCCAAGAACACCAATTTCTGCAAAATTAATGGCGAATATCATAACCTCAGCCGGTGCAAATAGAGTTCTAACCATGGATTTACACGCCGCACAAATCCAAGGTTTTTTTGATATTCCTCTTGATAATTTATATTCCCTCCCAGCTTTCGTGAAGGAAATCACAGATGAACATAAAGATTTATCTGATGTAATTGTTGTATCCCCTGATGTTGGTGGGGTTGCAAGGGCAAGATCGCTTTCCAAAAAGCTTAATGATGTAGATTTAGCAATCGTTGACAAACGCCGTGAAAAAGCTGGCGTTTCAGAGGTTATGAATATAATTGGCGATGTTGAAGGTAAGCATTGCATTATATTTGATGATATCGCGGATTCCGCAGGAACGCTATGTAACGCCGCAAAAGCACTTAAAGAAAAGGGCGCAAAATCAGTAAAAGCCTATATTACGCACGGCGTTTTATCTGGCAAAGCGGTTGAAAGGGTTAAAAATTCATCGCTTGAAGCACTTTATATCACTGATTCAATTCCATTAAGTGAGGAAGGCAAAAAAGAAAGTAAAATTAAAACAATTTCCGTTGCGCCCCTTATTGCGAAAGGCATTCAGAGTATATTTAATGAAACTTCGATCTCCGCACTTTTTGATTAAAATGAAAAATATCACAGAAATTTTTAAGGACATAAAAACCCCAGCCTATGTGCTTGATGAGGCGAAATTAATCAAAAATCTTGAAACCGCAAAAAGGCTAAAAACTGAAGCAAATTGCAAAATTGTGTTAGCACTCAAAGGCTTTTCAATGTTCGCAATTTTCCCGCTAATCCGCGAATATTTAGATGGCACAACCGCCAGTGGTTTTAATGAAGCGATGCTCGGCTATGAAACTTTCGGCAAGGAAGTTCACACTTATTCCCCAGCTTATACTGAGGAAGATATTGAAAAATTAATCCCGATTTCAAATCATCTTTCATTTAATACAATCTCTCAGCTAGAAAAATTTTATCAAAAAATAAAATCACAAAATAAAAATTTACATATCGGGCTTCGCGTTAACCCCTTGCTTAGCCTTGTTAAAAATAGCGAAATGTATAATCCCTGCTCGCCTTGTTCAAGGCTTGGTGAAAATATTGAAAATATTAATGATGCATTATTTGAAAAAATTTCAGGGCTACATTTTCATATTTTATGTGAAAATTTAGCAGAAGATTCCATCAAAATGATTGATGAAATTGAGGCAAAATTCAGCCAATATTTCCGCAAAATTTCTTGGATTAATTTTGGCGGTGGTCATTATATTAATCACCCAGATTATAATTTGGAAAAATTAATTTCTCGTGTCAAAAATTTCAAAAATAAATATCCACATATTGAAGTTATTTTTGAACCGGGCGGTGCGATTGCCTATGATGCAGGTTGGCTTGTTGCCTCAGTTTTAGATGTTGTCCGAAATCAGAAAAATATTTTGATTTTAGATACTTCCGCAACCGCACATATGCCAGATGTTATTGAAATGCCTTATCGCCCTAGGGTGATAAATTCAGGGCTTTCAAATGAGAAAAAATATACTTATTTAATGGGTGGCAACACCTGCCTTTCAGGCGATATTATCGGCGAATATTCCTTTGATAAAGAAGTGAAAGCAGGGGATAAAATTATCTTTGAAGATATGATGCAATATACAATGGTTAAAAATACTACCTTTAATGGAATTGCCCTGCCTGATATAGCTATCTTAAGAAAAAATGGCGATTATGAAATTGTAAAATCCTTTAATTATCAAGATTTCAAAATGCGTCTTAGTTGAAATTTTTGTATTATTTAACTATATATTGGTATTATATTAATCAAATAACACTATGCCTGCATATACAAAAACATTTATCTTAATTGCTGGCTTAACCGCTTTTATGGGGTTTGTCGGTGCTTTAATTGGCGGCCAGAGTGGAATGATAATCGCCATTTTTATCGCATTTTTGATGAATTTTTTTGCTTATTATAACTCTGATAAAATAGTTCTAAAAATGTATAAGGCTGAGCCGATTGAAAAATCGCAGTCGCCTGAAATATTTGAAATGGTTGAAAAATTATCGCACAACGCTGAAATTCCGATGCCGAAGATTTATATTATTAATAATCCGCAACCGAACGCATTTGCAACAGGCAGAAACCCTGAAAATGGTGTGGTTGCTGTAACTACTGGCTTATTAAATATTCTAAATAAAGATGAAATTGAAGGCGTAATTGCCCACGAAATTGCTCATATAAAAAATAGAGATACCCTAATAATGACAATTACCGCAACTATTGCTGGGGCAATTTCTATGATTTCAAATTTTGCAATGTTTTTTGGTGGTGGAAATAATCAAGAAAATCGCAACCAAAATGGTTTTGTAATTCTCATCGTTTCAATTATTGCACCAATTGCCGCAATGCTAGTGCAAATGGCAATCTCAAGAACAAGGGAATATCAAGCAGATGAAATTGGGGCAAAAATTTCTGGCAAACCACTTGCACTTGCTTCAGCTTTACAAAAAATATCTGGCAAAGCACAAATTATTGATAACCAAACCGCGGAAGAAAACCCAGCAACTGCTCATATGTTTATAATAAACCCGCTACACGCAAGGGCAGTTGATGGCTTGTTTTCAACGCACCCAAACCCTGCAAATCGCATTGAAAAATTGAAGCAAATGGCAGGCGAAAATAATTTTAATCAAGCAAATGAAATTGATTATAATAAGGTTACTAAAAAAGGCAGTTTTTGAAAAAAAATTCATTAAATAACTTATTTTTACAAGAAATTGAAAAGGCGAAATCAGAGGATAGATTTAGGGAATTAAGCATTTCTGAAAGAAAAAGCCCTGCAAAAATATTTCGTGATAATAAAGAATATATCAGCTTTTCTTGTAATGATTATCTTGGGCTTGCGAATGATAAAAGGTTAATTCTAGCGAGCAAAAAAGCTACTGATGAATATGGCACGGGTGCAGGTGCAAGCAGGCTTATAACGGGCAATAATAAATTATACAAAGATCTTGAAGATAATATTTCTAAGCTAAATTCAACAGATGAAACTTTGGTTTTTTCTAGCGGATATCTTACAAATCTTGGCATTATTTCAGCAATTTTTGGTAAAAATGATTTGCTTGTCATTGATAAATTAAGCCATTCTTGCATTATTGAAGGCAGTTTTTTAAGTGGTGCAGAAGTTAAAAGATTTCATCATAATAATTATAAAAATTTAGAGCAGATTTTAGAAAAAAATCGTAAAAACTTCAAAAATTGCGGAATTATTACTGAGGCCGTTTTTAGTATGGACGGCGACAGAGCTGATCTTGAAAAAATAAATAAAATAGCCAAAAAATATGATTCTTTTGTGATTGCTGATTTCGCTCATGATATTAATTTTTCTGCCCAAAAATATTCCATAAAAAATGAAAATTTTATTAAGATTGGAACTCTCTCCAAAGCCTTTGCAGGCTTAGGCGGCTATGCAAGCGGCGTTAAAAACATTAAGAGTTTTTTAGTTAATAAATGTAAGCCTCTAATTTTTTCCACAGCACTTCCACCTTCAGTTTTAGCAAGCAACAACAAAGCGGTTGAAATTGTTTTAAGTAATAAAAATATCGGAAAATTTGCATTAGAAAATGCAAAATATTTTTATGGTTTAATGAAAAAGAAAAATTCTGATTTCATTATAAAAGAGCCAGAATCTCAAATAATTCCGATAATTATCGGCGATAGTAAAAAAGCAGTTTCGATGAGTAAAAAACTGGCAGAAAATGGGTTTTTAGTTCACGCAATTCGTCCACCAACTATACCAAAAAACACAGCTAGGCTTAGGTTTTCCTTCTCAAACTCACACACAAAAGAGCAAATTGAAAATTTAGTGGAAGCAATTAATCTATAAAATCTACTCAACTGTTACGCTTTTTGCGAGATTGCGGGGTTGATCAACATCTGTTCCCTTCGCAACTGCAACATAATATGCAAGCAACTGCACTGGCACTGAATAAATTATTGGAGAAATAATTTGGCAGATGAAAGCTACTCTGCTACAATCAATCATTGGCATTTCTATTGCGTGAGCAGTAACATCTTTCAAATTGTCAATCCCAAGTTTATCGCTGATTAGAATTATTTTTCCGCCCCTTGCGGCAATTTCCCTAATATTTGAGGCGGTTTTATCAAACAATTCATCAGTTGGGGCAATCGCAACCACTGGCACATTTTCATCAATAAGGGCTATAGGCCCGTGTTTTAACTCTCCAGCGGCAGTTGCTTCACTATGAATATACGAGATTTCCTTGAGTTTTAACGCACCTTCCATAGCAATCGGATATGAAACACCACGCCCAACATATAAAATATCGCGATAGCCAGAAAGCTCGGCTGCGATTTTTTCTATATGTTTATCGCTCTCCAAAATTTGTGAAATTAGCGAGGGAATTTCAAGCATTATCCGAGCGGAATTATTATATAAATCAACCTGTGATGGATTTTTTTTCTTGGCAGTTTTCAACATCAAAAACGCCAAAGTGCAAAGCTGAGTTGTGAAGGCTTTTGTTGATGCAACGCCTATTTCAGGGCCACTATAAATTGGCAGAACATAATCTGCTTCACGAGCTATAGAGCTTTGTGTTACATTAACAATCGCAATAGTTTTCTGACCTTGCGATTTTGCATATTTGAGAGCCGCTAAAGTATCCGCCGTTTCACCTGATTGCGAGAGAAAAATACACATTCCGTTTTTCTGTAAAATTGCTTCTCTATATCTAAATTCTGATGCTACTTCTGCCGTTGCTTGAATTTTTGCAAGTCTTTCAAACCAATATGTAGCAACCTTTCCAGCGTAATATGAAGTGCCACAACCAATTATTGTAACCGCAGAAATTTCAGATAAATCAAATGGTAAATTCGGCATTGAAATTGTGTTTTGAACACCATTAAAATATGCATGGAAATTATCACCAATAACGCTTGGCTGCTCAAAAATTTCCTTCTGCATAAAATGGCGATAATTTTCCTTACCGATATTTATTGCGGAGAGGTTTGATTGCTGGATTTTCCGTGCTACTTCTTCGCCTTTTCTATTGTAAATTATAATATTTTTTGGCGTAATTTCTGCAATGTCACCCTCTTCAAGATAACAAATTTTTGAGGTGAGTGGTGCTAGTGCTAACGCATCAGAGGCGATATAATTTTCAGAATTGCCGTAACCCACAACCAAAGGTGCGCCGTGCCTTGTGGCGAAAATTGTTTTATCATCATCAGCAAAAATTATACCAAGTGCATAAGCACCTTCTAAGCGATGCACCGCCTTGATAACGGCTTCCTTCTTGCTGTTGCCATCATTTAGATATTTTGTAATTAAATGCGGAATAATCTCCGTATCAGTTTCGCTATGAAATTCTGCCCCTAATTTTTGAAGCTCCGCCCTGATGTGAAGGTAATTTTCAATAATTCCATTATGCACCACCGCAACTTTATCTGTGGCGTGCGGGTGAGCGTTTCTTTCAGATGGAGCGCCGTGAGTTGCCCACCTTGTATGGCCAATCGCAAGCTGAGATTTAAGCGGATTTACTCCAAGAACTTTTTCAAGGTTTTTGATTTTACCTTCAGAGCGAACCCTTGAAATTTTCCCATTTTGGCTGACTGCAACTCCTGCGGAATCATATCCGCGATATTCAAGCCTTCTTAAGCCTTCCACAACAATTTCAGCAGAATCAATTCTGCCAGTAACACCAATAATTCCGCACATTTGAGAGAGATTTTGTTAATTAGATGTAATATACCTATGCACAAATTTATCAACTAAATTCCTGATTATACTATAAATCAAATATCGCTTTATATATATTTTTTAATTTATATTATGCGATTCATAAATTTGCTTAAAATATAAAATATGCCCCTTAAGATATTGATAAATAATGAGATATTAGACGCAGAAAATGCCAAAATTTCTGTGCGAGATAGGGGTTTTCGCTTTGGTGATGGCGTGTTTGAAACAATTCCGTTTTACAATAAAATCTGCTATCATTTTGATTATCACATGGAAAGGCTGAAGGAGGGGATTAATTCTATAGGTATTTATTATTCATTTCTTGAACTTAAAAGCCAGGTTGAAAACCTTATAAATCTTAATCAAATTCAAGATGGTTTTGTTAGAATTATAATTACAAGAGGTGAGGGAAGCCGAGGCTATATGCCTACTTACGAAACTGAGCCTTCACTTGTAATTGAGATTGTTGAACGCCCTAAAATGGAGCGCCAAAGTGCGAAATTGAAAATATCAAAATATCGCAAAATTCCATCTGAATGTCTGCCTAGTAACCAAAAATTGATGAATGGTCTAAGCTATAGCTTAGTTAAAGAAAATGCCAGAAAAGAAGGTTTTTTTGATGGTTTAATGCTTTCAATAGATGATAAAATTTGTGAGTGTGGGGCTGCAAATATCTTCTGGTTTAAGGGCAATAAATTATACACACCAAGCCTTAAAAGCCCCTGTGTAGCAGGCGTAACAAGAAGAATTATTCTTGAACTCTCGCCTTTTGAAGTAATTGAAGGTGATTTTAATTATTTAAGTTTATCAGGTGCTGATGAAGTTTTTATTACAAATGTTACGCTTGGGGTTTATCCGGTTGAAATAATTGAACCAAGCCTTTTCAAAAATGGCAAAGGATACAAAAAAACCAATGAATTAAATGAGATTTATCTTTCGGATATTAAATCTAAAACTTTATAATTTCCTTAACTTTGCGATGTAAAAACCATCAAAGCCTTTATCTTGTGGAAGGATTTTTTTATCCGAAATAAATTCAAATTTATCTTTATTATTCTCTAAAAATTTTTCAATTTGCAATTGATTTTCAGAAGGCAAAATTGAGCAAGTTGAATAAATTAAATAACCATTTTTCTTAAGAACCGAATGATAATTTTGTAAAATTTCTTGCTGAGTTTTTTCTAATTCCGCAATTCTTTCTGAAGTTAATTTCCATTTACTATCAGGGTTTCTTTTCAAAACACCAAGCCCACTGCAAGGCACATCAAGAAGTAAAATATCGGCTGAATTTTCAAGCCTTTTGATAGTTTTTGTGCCTTCAATAAGTTTCATTTCTATGTTGCAAGCCCCTGCCCTTCTGGCTCTTAATTTTAGTTGCGTTAGCTTTCTTTCATCAACATCTAAGGCAATAATTTTACCCTTATTTTTCATCAAACTTGCAAGATGCAAAGTTTTACCACCAGCCCCAGCACAAGCATCAACAACCCTTAAATTTGGCTTAAAATCTATGGATTTAGCCACTTGCTGCGAGGAATAATCCTGCACTTCAAAATAGCCTAATTTAAAAGAATTAGTTTTGAAAAGATTTACCCTTTCTGGAATTAATATTGCATCATCTTCAATAATTTTTGCTTTAATATTTTCTTTAGATAATTCATTTATTAAATCTGCAGGTGAAATTTTTAGAGTATTAGCCCTAATTACAAGCGGTGCGGTTTTGCTTAATTCTATCGCTGTTTCCGGCCAAATACCCCCAAGATTTTTTTCACAAAATTTATACAACCAATCAGGAAATGAAGTTGAAACCGCAGGGTTTTTGGAGAGCTTCACAATTCTACTATTAACAAAATCCACATCAATTTTTTGATATTCTGGGATATCTACAAACTGATTTTTGCTAATATAAATATGCGTTAAAACCAGTAACTGCCAAGCTTTGCGATTGTTTGGAATTTTCTCATAAATTTCATAAAGCAAACGAAAATTTCTAACAATATCGTAAAAATTTTCAGCAACAAAAGCCCTATCACGAGAGCCAAATTGCTTATTTTGTTTGAATTTTCTTTCAATAACTTTGTCAGCGTAAAAACCGCCTTCAAAAACATCTTCAAGGCAATCTATAATCGCTTCAATTAAATTTTTATGGAATTTCATAAATTAAAAAAAATCTAAAAATCTTTGTAAAATTTCTGCTGCAGCTAGTTTATCAATAAATTTTTTCTTCATTCCCTCAGTTAGATTCAGTTCTTGCAAGCGATTATGAGAAATCTGAGTTGAAAATCTCTCATCTTGGAAATAAATATTCAGTTTAGTAGGCAAAATATTATTTGGAAGCATTATTATTTTTTCTTGATAAAATTTATCAAGATTTCTGCCAAATTGCATTATTGATTGCTGCTTTTTTGAAGTTGAGCCATCAGCGTTATAAGGCAAGCCAATTACCACTAAAATAATTTCATTTTCAATAATTAATTTGAAGATTTCTTCCGCTAAAACAGAAAATTTTTTATTATCTAAAACCTTCAAGGGGCTTGCAATTAGCCAAGTTGCATCAGATTTAGCAACGCCGACTTTCTTCTCGCCGAGATCTAAGGCAAGAACTGCCTTGCGAGAATTTTTCAATTCTCCCGCTGAAATTTTATCTAAAATTGGCATTAAAATTTATGCTTACTTGATTTTCATTCAAAAAATCTTACAATTATAATTATGGCTAGTCAAATGCAATCACTTGTTCTAAAGCAAGCCCAACAGCTTGTTTTAACCCCACAAATGCAACAATCTTTGAAGATTTTGCAATTATCTTCGCTTGAACTTGATGAGTTTATTGAAACCGAACTTGAGCAAAACCCTTTGCTTGAAAAAGAAAATGATGAGATAGTTGAAAATGAAGCTAACCTTGACGAAAACAAGAATGAAGAGTTTGAAGAAACTCAAGAAAAAGACTCCTATGAAAATCTAAGCGAGGAAAACTTCAAGGAAGATAGCGGGCTTGATAACGAAGTCCAAAGCCAAGATAATGATGATTTCAGCGTTGAAGATTATGGCGATATTTCCCAAATTGAAGCTGGCAATTATAATAATGACTCTGATACAACTTCAATAATTGAAAAAAACTTCTCTGAAGAAAAAACTCTAAAAGATCACCTTCTAGAGCAAATTAATTTAGATTTTTTTGATCCAGCGAAAAGAATTATCTCTGCATATCTTGTTGAAATGCTTGATGGAAAAGGCTATTTAAGCGGCGAAAATTTAGAGGAAGAAATTTCCTCGCTTGCAAATAAATTAAATTGTGAAATCTGTGAAATTGAAAATCTTATCTTAGAATTGCAAAAACTTGACCCAATCGGCGTGTTCGCAAGAAGCCTTGAGGAGTGCTTAAAAATCCAGCTTAAAGAGCTTGATAGGCTTGATCCAGCTATGGAAATTCTGCTTGGTAATTTACCACTTTTAGCAAAAGGGGAAATTCAAAAACTTAAAAAATTATGCAAAGTTGATGATGAAGATTTGAAATTAATGATTGCAGAAATTAAAGCTCTAAATCCTCGTCCAGCTAGCAATTTTGCGGAAGTCAACGCCGAAACAAAAATCCCTGATTTATATTTGATTAAAAAATCTGGTAAATGGAGCGTTGAACTTAATTATGATATTATCCCAAAACTCAAAGTTAAAAAAGATTTTTTTAGAAAATCTAAAGATAAAATCATCAATGAAAATGATAAGCAATTCCTAAATAAAAATATTAATTCCGCTAATTTTTTATTAAGAGCATTAAGCCAAAGATATGATTCAATCTTGAGGGTTAGTGCTGAAATTGCTGAATTCCAAACTGAGTTTTTTGATAAAGGAATTAATTTCCTAAAACCGCTAACAATGCGACAAGTAGCAGAAAAACTTGAGCTTCATGAAACTACAATAGGCAGAGTTGTTGCAAATAAATATATAGCAACGCCAAGGGGCGTTCTGGAGTTAAGATATTTTTTCACTAACTCACTTAGCTCAAATTTTACTGAAAATGATATTTCAACTGAGAGTGTAAAGAATTTAATCAAAGAAATTATTGAAGCAGAAAAAGATATTTTATCTGATGATGATATTGCAAAAATCTTGAATGAAAAGGGTATTGATGTTGCAAGAAGAACAATCGCAAAATATCGTGAGGCTATGAATATCCCTACCTCTGCAGAGCGTAAAAGAAGCCGAAAATTAATGGCTGTTTGAGATTATCCCCCTATATAAATCAAAGTTTTTCTCACACATTTGCTTTAGGGAAAATTTGCGATGGATTCTTTCAATCGTGTTTTTTGAAAATTCTTCTGCGAAGTTTTTATCAGTAAAAATTACTAACACTTCATCAATTTTATTGGCAAGAATTTCTGGGTTTTCAATCGGCACTAAATAGCCGGTTTTGCCTTCCTTAATAATTTCAAGTGAACCGCCAATATCTGTTGCAATTACTGGCTTACCAAACGCGCCAGCTTCCGCTGTTACACGCCCAAATGTCTCAGCTTCCCTAGAGGTATTAAGAGCAACATCACAGGCTTTATAGTAAAGCGGAAGATTATCTGATGAACCGGCGAAAATCACCTTATTTTCAAGAGAATTCTCAACAACAATTCGCTTGAGATTTTCATAATATTTTTGTGAAGAAGATTTCACATCACCCACTAAAACCAAAACTGCATCTGAATTAACTTTTTTCATCGCTTTTATTGCGATATCCTGCCCTTTCCAATGAGTAACTCTGCCAACTAGCAAAATAATTTTTTGATTTGTAATGCCAAGTTTATCTTTCAAATGAGCAATTTCATCAGCTAAAATTTTTTCTGGATTAAAAAAATCTAAATCAACGCCACGATGAATTGTAATAATTTTTTCCTCAGAAACATTATAGAATGTGAGAATATGATTCTTCACAAAGTGAGAAACTGCGATAATTTTATCGCCATAAACCATTACGGAATTATAAAATTTCTTGAAAATATTTTGAAATTTATAAAAGCCGTGAAAAGTTGTTATGTAGGGAACTCCAACGATTTTTGAGGCAATAAATGCACTCCAAGCGGGTGCACGAGATCTTGCGTGAATCACGCCAACATTATTTTCTTTGCAGACATTTGCTAATCTAAAGGCGTTAAGAATAATTTTAATCGGATTCTTAGTTTTCAAATTTAATTTGTGATGTTTTATGTTTTTTTGACGGAGTTTATCAACAAATTTTCCGCCAGAGGAGGCGACCTGAATTTCATACTCAAAGCCAGTTTTAACCGCAAAACTGCATATATCATAAACACCACGTTCAACCCCACCATCATTTAAGGCTGGAAGCACTTGCAAAATAGTTTTTTTAGAATTTTGATTCAAAATAAATATATTTATTGTGATTTTATTTATATAATAAACCTATGAAATTATATTTTACAACTTTTATATTCATTCTAACATTTTTTTGCCTTGAGGTAAATGCTCAAGAGTTAAAAATATGTGCCAAAGGAGTTGAAAGATGCAAACCTCTCAAAAATTATGGCGAAAAATATAGCAGATGTATGCGAATAATTTGCTTCCAAGATGATGCAAAAAATTTGCCCAAAAACAAAAAAGAAACTATCTCAACCACCCCAGAAATCAATGAAGAGGAAGCTAAATTAGAAATTATAAAAATATGCGATAATGGCAAAAAAAGATGTGAAGTTTTGAAAAATGAAACCGAATTTTATTGGGATTGCATGAATGAAACCTGTAGAGATCCTGAGCTTTCAAAAACAAACCCCTCTTGCGTGGAAGGCCATCTTGCTTGCAAGCCAGAGCTTGACGAATATCAGGCGTGCGTAAAATTAAATTGCGGTGATGCAAAAGAATGTGAGAAAAGTAAGAAATTTTGCAATGATGGCTTGAAAAGATATTGGCGTTGTGTTTATAGAATTTGCCTTGCGCCAGTTGATTATTTTAGGAAAAGGCCAATTAAGAAAAATATGGCGGTTGTGATTCAAGATAAAAAAACTGGCAAAGCTAAAAAACTCAAAATAAAAACAAGGAAACCATCTCTTTCAGGTGCATCTATTGGCAAGCTAAACCCACCAAAAGGCATTGATGCAGAGGAATGGGTAAGGGATATTCCAACAGAATTTTTAATAACTGGTAACCCATCAAAATATATGAAATGCTTGAATCCAGAGGCGGTAATGGAATGCAGAACAAGAGATGTTCGCTCCTGCGGTTGCTCAGATGGCAAAGCCGCAATTATGATAAATGGAATTCCAAAACCTTATAAAGTAAAATGAAAAAGCATAAAGTCTACATTATTGGTGCGGGGGCTGGAAGTAAGGATTATCTTACTCTCAAAGCCTTTGAAATTCTTACTTCTTACCCCGATGTTGTGATTTATGACAGGTTGATTTCTGAAGATGTTATCAATTTAATTCCGCCAAATGTTGAGAAAATCTTTGCAGGTAAAGAGCCAAAATTTCACCATATGAAGCAAGGTGAAATTAATAATGAAATTATTAATCAAGTTAATTTAGGGAAAAAAGTTATTCGCTTGAAAGGGGGAGATCCCTTCATTTTCGGCCGTGGAGGCGAGGAAATTCTGGAACTCAAAAATGCCAATATTGAGTTTGAAGTTATCGCTGGAATTTCCGCCGCAAATCTCTCTGCATCTCGCTTTAATATCCCCCTTACTTTTAGAGAAATTTCAGATGGTGTAATATATTTAAGTGGCCATTCTTATGATGATAATCCACCCAAAATTGATTATGCATACCTTGCAAAAGCTAGCGTTACAATAGTTTTATATATGTCAGTTGGGAATATTAAAATTATTGCAGAAAATTTTATGCAAGCTGGAATGGATAAAAATAAAAATGTCGCTGCAGTTCAATCAGCAAGCCTAAAGGAAGAAAAAATAATTTACGGAAACATCTCAAATATTGCTCAAAAAATTATAGAATCTAACATCTCAAACCCTGCAATTATCATAATAGGTGATGTTGTAAAAATATCTGAAAATCTTAATAACATCTAGTAATATATTGATTTTAAGCGTTTTTTATGGATAGTTTTAATGGAAACTATTAGCTTGAAGAATTGTATAAATCTTAAAAAAATAAATGACAGATAAGTTATATCTATTGATGAATGCACCTGCGGATTTGCTATCAACACCGCTTGCACATTCATTTGGCGTATGCGAAAGGCACAGCCACGGAATGTGGGAAGAACCCCTGAATGTAGTTAGTAGCCTCTGTTTTTTCATCGCTGGCTTCTTAAATTTTCATTATTATTTTTATAATCCAGAAATTTCACAAAAAAGAATTTTAGATATTCATATTCTAACAATTCTAACCTTCTGCATCGGTGTTGCAAGCACGCTATTTCACATGATGCCTAACTATTACACTGAACTTCTAGATATATTATTTATTGTGATTTTTATAAATGTCTTCTTTTTTAGTGTGATGATTAGGCTTGTCGGCTTGAATTGGTTTCAAATAACTATCTGTTACCTCGCCTTTATAGGCTCTACACATATTATGATAAGCCACTTTCCGAACGCACTTAATGATTCCGTTGCCTATCTTTCCTCAATGGGTACGCTAGTTTTTGTAGCAATTTATCTCAACTCAAAAAGGCGGGCTTCCGCAAGGCAATTCCTGCTTGCTTCAATTGTTGGAATATGTTCTTTATTCTTCCGTATAATTGATAAGGGCGTTTGCTCAGTTCTTCCAACTGGCTCGCATTTCTTGTGGCATGTTTGTAATTCTTTGCTAGTATTTATTTTGCTAAGGCAACTTATTAGAAGTGTTAATAGAAGAGCTAGAATGCTCAGAATGGCGAGTGAATACGGCTTATAAAATGAATTATGAAACTTCCGCTTTCGGTTACAATTATTACTAAAAATGAGGAAGAACGCCTGCCCTATACCCTTAAATCAGTGCAAAATATCGCTGATGAGATAATCTTGGTTGATAGTGGTAGCACTGATAAAACCCTTCAAATCGCTAAAGAATTTAACTGCAAAATATTTCATAAAGATTGGAATGGTTACGGCGAGCAGAAAATTTTTGCGGAAGAGCAAACTAAAAATAACTGGATATTAAACCTTGATGCTGATGAGGAATTAAGCGAATCTCTAAGAGAAAACATCATTAAATTATTTCAGAATTCTAAAATTGAGGAATTTCCTGCCTATAAAATGTTCTGGCAGATGCTTTTTCTGGGGCAAGAAAAGCCACCCATTTTTGCAGTCGGCAGCAATTTTGTTCGGCTTTATAATAAGGAAAAAGCTGGCTTTAGTGCAAGCAAAGTTCACGATTCAGTTCTACTTAAAACCCCCTCAGAAAAATTAGGAATTTTGCAAGGATATGTATATCATAGATGTTTCAAATCTATGAAGCACTGGGCGGAAAAAATCAACTCCTACAGCACTTTACAAGCTGAAGATTGGGTTAAATCTGGCAGAAAACCTCCAACTCTCGCAAGAATGATTTTTGAACCAATTTTTGCTTTCCTAAAATCCTATTTCCTTAGAAGATACTTCATTTACGGCGTTGATGGCTATTTTGCCAGCATAATCTACGCCTACGCAAAAATGTTAAGACTCGCTAAAGTGCGGGAATTATTCAAAAATATTTGAGTTAGTTGTCTAAACCAAATAATCCTTGACATATAGCTAAAAAAGGCATAGATGAAACCCTCAAAACATTAAAATTTAAGTATGGCAACTCATAAATCCGCAGAAAAGGCAGCTCGCCAAGCTGAGAAAAGAAGGTTAAGAAATAACGCTACTGAAAGCAAGATTAAAACTATTATCAAATCTGCTCGTCAGGCGATTTCCTCTGGTGATGCTAACACTTCAAAAGAAGCTGTTAAAAAAGCTCAAAGCACTCTTGCAAAAGGTGTTTCTAAGGGGCTAATTAAGAAAAATACTGCTTCAAGAATTACAAAAAGGCTTGCTTCTGCATTAAAAAAAGCTTCTGGTAAATAATTTTTCTAATATTTTTAGTAGAATATTTTATTTTGGTTAATAATATTTGTTATTAACTTATACTAAATAATTGTCTTTTATTGCCTACATAAAATTGCTGATTTTATCTCTTGTGCAAGATTCTATAATCTTTAAGCCAAACCTTAGCGATGTAGGTAAAATAAAACATCCGCTTGAATATCACCTGCCTGAAACAAACAATATAAGCCTTGAAACCGAAGATTTTGAAAGAATAAATCTCTGGGTTAAGCAACCTGAAAATGAAGATGGCATTGTTTTTGTTGTTTTTCACGGCAATACTGGGCATTTAGGGAATGTTGGAACGCCCTCAAAAGATGATATTTTTGAGCCTGAATATCGGGTGAATTTACTTAAAGAAATTATTAAAACTGGTAATGGCTTTGTGGCGGTTTCACTTAGGGGTTATGGCGCTTCCTCTGGTAAGCCCTCTGAGGCTGGCTTTGAAAAAGATGTTAAAGCAATTGCCAAATTTTTAGAGAATGAAAACTATCCAAACTTAATTATCCTCTCTGAATCGCTTGGCAATAATACTGCACTAAAACTGAATGAGGCACTTAATTATAAAAATGTTCAGAAAATCGCTTTAATCGCCAGTTTTACTGACCTTTTTGATAAAAGCACTGATTTATATCCAGAATTTGCAGAATTTGATTTATCAAAAATTCTTCGTCATAAATTTGATAATAAAAAAATTTTACAAGAGACAAAATATCAAGGGAAAATCTTACTTTTTCACCCTATTGATGATGAAACAACACCTTTCAAACATTCTGAAAAATTATTTGAAATAGCAAAAGAAAAAGGGCTTGATGTTTATCTTTATCCGCTTAAAAATTGTGGTCATATCACTTGGAATCCTCAAGAAATAATAGATATAATTTTAGAAAAATAAATGCTCACTGCATTACAGATAAATAACTTGACTCTGATAAAATCTATCTCGCTAGATTTCTCCAATTCTTTGAACATTATTACTGGTGAAACTGGCTCTGGCAAATCAGTTCTGCTGGATTGCATATCCTTCACACTCGGCACGAAAAACAATAGAATTATAACTTCAGATGATAAAGGTTTTATAAGTTTAAGCTTTGATATTTCTGAAAATGAAAAGGTTAAAAACCTTCTAAAAGAGGCTGAGATTGAGCCTGAAAACGATATTATAATTCGCAGAAATATCGGAAACAAATCACAAATTTTTATAAATGAAACCCCCGTTTCTCAAAATTTTGTGAGAAATATTGCAGAATTTTTGGTGGAATCTTATCGCCAGAATGATTTTACAGGCTTGCTAAATAGCAAAAATCACATTGAAATTTTAGATAATTATTCAAATTTGAATTCAAAAAAAAGTAATTTAGAAAATATTTTTAGAGAAATAAAACAAGTAAAAAAAGAAATTGAAACCCTTGAAAAATCAGCAGAAGAAAGAGAAAAAGAAAGAGATTTCTTAAAGCACGCCATTAAGGAAATTGAGAATTTTTCTCCAGAAAATAATGAAGAAGAACAACTTGTTGAAAAAAGGAAATTTCTATCAAATAAAAAGAAAATTTTGGAGATTTTAAGTAGTGCAAATAATCAGCTGGAAGAATTAAATATCGCAAAAAATTTGTTACAAATCCAAAAATCTATTACAAAATTATCTGGTTTAGTTGCTGATGAAAAAATTAATTTAATCAATGAAACCCTTGAAAACTCTATAGTTCAAACTGATAGAGCTGCAATTTTAATCTCTGAAATTAATGATGAAATTTCTGGCCAAGAAAATAATTTAGATGAAATTGAAGAAAGATTATTTTCCCTTCGTGAGCTTGCAAGAAAATATAATGTTTTATGTGATGAACTGCCAAATTTGATTGATATTTATAGCGAAAATTTAGCAAATTTAGAAAACTCAAATAATAATTTATCAGAGCTTAAAAATCGTGAAAAAGACTTATTAGAAAAATATTTTAGCCTAGCGGAAGAAATTTCTGAGAAAAGAAAATCTTCTGCTAATAAGCTTGAAACCCTAGTAAATCAGGAGTTTCCAGTGCTTAATATGAAGGGAGCAAAATTTCTTGTTGATATTACTTCTGAAAAAGAAAAAATTTCAGCAGAAGGAATTGATAATATAATTTTTAAGGTTGCAACTAACCCCGGGCAAACACCGCAAGAGCTTGGGAAGGTGGCTTCAGGTGGCGAAATTTCTCGGGTGATGCTTGCATTAAAAATTGCTTTATCTGGAATAAAATCTTCCGCTTGCCTAATTTTTGATGAAATTGATACTGGAATTGGTGGTGCAACCGCTGATTTAATGGGGGATAGAATTAAAAAACTTAGTGAAAATCAGCAGGTTTTATGCATTACGCATCAGCCCCAAATTGCTGGAAAAGCAAGTAATCATATTTTTGTTTTCAAAAAAACTTCTACAAATAAAACTGAGATTTCTGCTAAAATTCTTGATAAAAAAGAAACCACTGAGGAAATCGCAAGAATGATTTCCGGCGTTGATATTACTAAAGAAGCCCGTGCGGTTGCGGTTAAGTTGAAGAAATAATCACCCAATTTCTGAGAGTTTTGCCTCTTGCTCAGATAGCATCAAGGCGTTCACAATGTCATCAATATCACCTTCATCAATAATCTTTTCAATATTGAAAATGCTTAAATTTACCCTGTGATCCGTAACCCTATCTTGTGGAAAATTATAAGTGCGGATTTTTTCACTTCTATCACCGCTACCAACTTGGGTTTTTCTTGAAGAAGCACGCTCTTCATCAAGTTTTTGGCGTTGGATTTCATATAATTTTGACTTAAGCAATTTCATTGCTTGTGCTTTATTTTTATGCTGAGATTTTTCAGTTTGTTGTGCAACCGCAATGCCTGTTGGAAGGTGCGTTACACGCACTGCTGATTCAGTTTTATTAACGTGCTGGCCACCCGCCCCTTGTGCACGAAAAACATCAATTCGTAAGTCTTTATCATCAATTTGAATATCAACATCTTCAGCTTCAGGAAGCACCGCAACGGTTGCAGCTGACGTGTGAATTCTGCCTTGTGTTTCAGTTTTTGGAACTCTTTGCACCCTGTGAACGCCAGATTCAAACTTGAGTTTAGCAAAAACCCCTGCACCCGTAACGCTACAAATAATTTCTTTATAACCACCCATATCGCTATCAGATGCGTCCATAATTTCAAATCTCCAGCCTTGCTTTTGGGCATAGCGCATATACATATTCAACAAATCACCTGCGAAGATTGCGGCTTCATCACCGCCAGTTCCAGCCCTTATTTCAAGAATTGCGTTTTTTTCATCTGCAACATCTTTTGGAAGCAATGCAATTTTGACTTCTTTTTCTAAATTTGGCAGGATTTCTTTTGCGTTTTGCAATTCTTCTTGTGCGAGATCTTTCAGCTCTTCATCTTTGAGCATTTCCTCAAGGGCCGGAATGGAATTTACCAAATTCAAATATTTTTCAATAAGAGAAACACTCTGCGACATTGCAGAAAATTCTTTAGATAAACTCGCGTAATCTTTGCTGGATAAGGCTTCAGGGTTGAGTAATTTTTCGCCAACTTCCTTATGCTTATTAACTATAATTTCTAACTTACTTTCAAACGACATATCAAATTAATTTAATTCAGGGTAAAATGAAATTATTAAAAGAGTGTTAGTATCTATAGATTTTAATAAATTTCTGCTGTATTTTCACCTAAGTGTCACCCCGCATTTATTGCGGGGTTAACCATAAAACAAGCTCAAAACTAATGCTTAGAAGCACTTTTAACCATTAACCCCGCAACTTGTGCGGGGTGACAATTAGCGGTTAAGTGGTTAAAATCTATGGATAGTGAAAACTCCCATTAATAATTTAATTTAATTTTAGTCTTCACCCTTACCCCCTCCCGAGGGAGAGGGGGAATTTTATAAAACATAACTAAGGTAAAACTAGATAGATTATGCTGAGGCTTTTTCAAGCTCTTTATCTTCATCATTGCTGGTATTGAAAGAAAGATTTGAAGCACGAACTTTTTTCTCAATTTCTTCGGCAAGTTTTGGATTATCTTTCAAGAATTGCTTAGCATTTTCTTTACCTTGCCCAATTCTTGTGCCACCATAAGCGAACCAAGAGCCAGCTTTTTCAATGATTTCAGTAGCAACACCCATATCAATAATTTCACCCAAGCGAGAAATTCCTTCACCATAAATAATTTCAAAATCAGCTTGTTTGAATGGAGGGGCAACTTTATTTTTTACCACTTTCGCACGAGTTTGGCTTCCGATAACATTTTCTTTATCTTTAATTGTGCCAGTTTTTCTGATATCAATACGCACAGAAGCATAGAATTTCAGAGCATTTCCGCCAGTTGTAGTTTCAGGATTTCCAAACATCACGCCGATTTTTTGACGAATTTGGTTAATGAAAATCACCGTGCAGTTTGTTTTTGAAATTGAACCAGTAAGTTTGCGAAGAGCTTGACTCATAAGCCTTGCTTGCGCACCCATTTGGGCATCACCCATATCACCTTCAATCTCAGATTTTGGAACAAGTGCCGCAACTGAATCAACCACTATAACATCAACCGCACCTGAACGAACAAGTGTGTCGCAGATTTCAAGAGCTTGCTCGCCTGTATCTGGCTGAGAAATTATTAAATCATTGATATTTACACCAAGTTTTTCAGCGTAAACTGGGTCAAGTGCGTGTTCTGCATCAATAAACGCACAGATTCCCTTTTTCTTTTGAGCTTCCGCTACGATGTGAAGTGTGAGAGTGGTTTTGCCTGAGCTTTCAGGCCCATAAATTTCAATCACTCTACCACGAGGGATACCGCCAATTCCAAGCGCCATATCTAGCCCCAAAGAGCCAGTAGAAATTGATTCCACGCTTACTGCTTCCTTGTCGCCGAGCTTCATTATTGAGCCTTTGCCGAATGATTTTTCAATTTGACTAAGTGCAGTTTCAAGAGCTTTTTTCTTATCCATAAATATTCCTTTTCTGAGAGTTTGTTTCTAAGTTTCTACCATCTTTTTATAACACTTCCAAGAAAAATAAAAAAAATCTTCACCTCCCCCCTTCCATAGAAAATTTTATCGTTCCACAATCATTTTGCAGGGCAGAAAATAATTTCTTCAATGCGAAACAAAATATCTTATACGATGAAAAATTTTTCTAAAGATTACACACTTGAAATTAAATCAATCAGCAAACTTGGCGTATTTACTGGTTATGCAAGTGTTTATAACATCATTGATAATCACGATGATGTAATTCTACCTTTCGCTTTTTCAGATTCTTTAATGCGTGAAAATAACATCAAGCTACTCTGGCAGCATAGAGCTGATGAGCCAATCGGCATCATCACGCATATTGAAGAAGATGAGATGGGTTTGTTCGTTGAAGGCAAACTTCTTTTAGAAGTTGAAAGGGCAAGAGAGGCTTACGCTCTTTTGAAATCCGGCGTTTTACGAGGTTTAAGCATCGGTTTTAGAGTTACAGATTTTGAAATTAATGAAAGCAATATAAGGCTTATTAAAAGTGCAGATCTCTTTGAAATCAGCCTTGTAACATTTCCTGCGAATGAATCCGCAAAAATTACTTCCGTAAAATCTAATGAAGAAGAATTAGAATTGCTTGCTTTGCTTAACAAGGCAATCCGCGTTTTGCGGGGGTAGAAACCTTAGTTAGTATCAGTTGTTAGTAATAGTGAAATGAATAAAAAATCACTGCTACTGATACTTATACTAAATACTAATTTTAGCACTCACCCCTGCCCTCTCCCAGAGGTAGAGGGAGAATAAAAACTAAAAACTAACAACTAACAACTAAAATATATGAATACAATAAATAGAAAAGTTGATGATCTCGGCCATGCATGGGAAGAGTTCAAAAAAATTAACGATAGAAGACTCAATGAAATTGAAAGAAAAGGGAGTGCAGATAGCCTTACAAATGATCATCTTTCAAAAATTAGCAATGTGATTGATAATTTCAAATCTCGTTTAGATGGCGTTGAAACCATAATAAACAGGCCATCTTTAGGCGGTGAATATAAATCAGATGTTACTTCTCGTGAAGCAAATGAGCATAAATCTGCCTTTATAAATTATATTCGCAAAGGCGTTGAAGGTGAGCTTGCTTACCTTGAGAAAAAGGCACTTTCTGTGGGCACTGACGCTGATGGCGGATATTTAGTTACGCCACAAATGAGTTCAATTTTAGCTCGCACTATTTTTGAAACCTCACCGATGAGAAAAATCGCATCTGTAACGCAAATTTCTTCTGATGCGTTAGAAATTATTGAAGATAATACTTCAGCAGGTGCAGATTGGGCAGCTAGTGAAACTGCTGAAGTTGATGATTCTACCACGCCAGAAATAGGTAAAATTTCTATTGAAGTTCACGAATTAGTTGCACAGCCAAAAGCAACGCAAAAACTAATCGATGATTCTTCTATTGATATTGAGCAATGGTTGACAGAAAAGCTTGCAGATGTTTTCTCTCGTAAGGAAAATAGTGCATTTATTACTGGTAACGGAACTGCAAAACCTACTGGAATTTTATCTTATGCAGCAGGCACAGGGGCTTCACAAATTCAGCAAATTAATTCTGGCACTGCTGGCGTTATAACCCCAGATTCCCTAATTAATTTATATTACGCTCTAAAAGATGAATATGCGATTAATTCAACTTTTTTGATGAATCGTTCAGCCGTTCAAGCGGTGAGACTTCTTAAAGAATCAACTACAAATCAATATCTATGGCAACCAGGTTTAAGCCTTGGCGTGCCTGATACTTTACTTGGCGTTCCTGTGATGCAGGCTTCTGATATGCCTGTTCCGGCGGCAAATTCGCTTTCAGTTGCGGTGGGGGATTTCAAGCGTGCATATCAAATCGTTGATAGGTTCGGCGTTAGAATTCTGCGTGATCCATACACAGAAAAACCTTTCGTGAAATTTTATACAACTAAACGCGTTGGCGGTGAAGTTGTGAATTTTGAAGCAATCAAAATTTTGAAACTCGCAGCTTAGCAAAAATTCCCTCCCCTGCTTGCGGGGGAGGGTTAGGGTGGGGGCAAATTAGCAAAGCCCCCCTCTGGGTCTATCGCCCCATCTCCCCCCGTAAACAGGGGGAGAAAAAGTAGTAACCCCCAAAACCTAAATTATATGTTTTCCTTTTTCAAAAAAAATAAAAATCCTGAATTAGTGAAGCTTGAAGAGCCAACCATAGAGCCGCTTACAATAGATGAAGTAAAAAGATTTGTTCGTATTACTGGCGATTATGAAAATAACACAATTCAAGATTTGATTAAATCAGCGAGGCAAGATGCGGAAAGATATATGAAATCTTCCATCTTGAAGCAAAAATGGCGGTTATCCTTCAAATATTATGTTGATAATGAAATTGAAATGCCGATGGGCCCCGTTATTTCCATTGATGAAATAAATATAATTGGCAAAGATGGCTCAGAAAGCCTTTTTAACTCAAGTTTTTATCAACTTTCACCAGCAAAATATTTTCTATTTTTTGATAAAATTCCAAGCGGAAGATTTATCACGATAGATTATTTTACAGGCTTTGGGGAAACTTTGCAGAGCGTTCCAGCACAGATAAAAACCGCACTTCTTAACCAAGTTGCGTATCTTTATGAGAATCGCAATAAAGTGGATTTGAACCCTGCTTCTCGTGAAGTTTTCAACCTTTATCGTAGAGTTTTAATTTAATTGGGGGCGTTATGGTTTCATTTCACAATATAAGGTTTCCTGCAGATATTTCAGCAAAAGCCACCAGCAAAATTGAATTTCAAACTGAAGTAATCTCCTTTCTAAAAGGCAATGAAAAAAGAAATTCTTTACAGCAAATTCCTATCAGAAAATTTGAAATTAATTTCAAAGATATTTCAAATTTGCAAGCTGAAAAGGTGCAATGGTTTTTTATCGCAAGGCAAGGCAAAGCCTATAGTTTTCGTTTCAAGGATTGGCAGGATTTTGAGGCGATTGATCAACAAATTGGCATAGGAGACGGCGAAAAAACACAATTCCAACTTATAAAAAATTATGGCGATGAACAAAATTACATTACTAGAAAAATTACAAAAATTTTTCAAAACTCTGAAAAAATTTATTTGGACGGGGTTCTCCAATCATCTGGATATAATATATCAAATGATGCTGGCTTGGTTAGTTTTACACATCCTCCTGCAGTTAGTGTTCAGATAAAAGCAAGTTTTCAATTTGATAATTGCGTTAGATTTGAAAATGATTTTTTGGAATTTTCTCAAGAAACTTTCGGGAAAGGATCGCTTCAAAAAATTGGTTTTATTGAAGTTTTAGAGGGGTGATTTATGAAAAATATTTCAGAAAATATGAGAAATCATTTAGCTAGCGATCTCACAACGCTCGCTAAATTTATCAAAATTTCAAAGGGGGATTTTTTCTTGGGGCTTACAAATCTGCAAGAAAAATTTACCTTTGAAACGCTTGAATATCAACCCTTGATTGACACGGAAAATTTTAATTTCGCTTCAAATAATTCTATAAAAAACAAAGAAGATTTTTTGGGAAGTTTTGAAAGTGATTTAATCACTGAAAACATTATAAAATCTGGTTTTTTTGATGATACAGATATTGAAATATTTTTGCTTAATTATAAAAATACTTCTGATGGAAAAGTAATTCTTAAGAAGGGTTTTATCTCAAAAATTATCTTTGATAATAATAAATATATTTTTGAAATTTCTTCATATGCTAAGCATCTTGAAAACATCATCACGCAAAATTATTCACCAAATTGTAGGGCTAGATTTTGCGATGCAAAATGCAAATTAAATCGTGAAGATTTTTCCTTTAATGGCTCTGTAACCCAAGAAATCTCAAATATTTCATTCAAAGATGATTCTTTAACTCAAGGAAGCGGATATTTTAATTTTGGTCTGGTGGAATTTACCAGCGGTGCAAATCAGGGAATCATTAGAGAAATAGCTGAATATTCAGAGCAAATTATAAAATTAAAAACCCCTCTGCCGTTTAATATTGAAGTGGGCGATGATTATAAAATCTCTGCTGGGTGCGATAAAAAATTTTCAACCTGTGTTAGCAAATTCAATAATGCAGTCAATTTTAGAGGCGAGCCTCACATTCCAGGAATTAATAAAATTTTTGCAAATATATAAAATTATGACTTCAAAAAATGAAATATTATCAAAAGCTAGGGAATATCTTGGCGTGAAATTTTTACATCAAGGCAGAAGTAAAAAATATGGCGTTGATTGTATTGGCTTAGTTTTCTGCGCCTTTCAAGAACTTGGAATAAAAATCAATAATAAA
>JANRLM010000048.1 GCA_033762595.1 Rickettsiales bacterium | reverse complement strand
TACTGATTTAATGTATGAAATTCCTGATCGTAAAGATGTTGCAAAAATCATCATTGATGAAAATGTTATCAATGAAGGTAAAAAGGCAAAAATCATCTTGAAAGATAAAGAAAAAGAAGAAAAGCCTAAAGATAAAAAAGTCAAGCCTGCTAGTTAGCTTTTAAGAGGGCATTGTTAGTTAAGTATAGATTTAAGATCCTTAACCTCCAATTGTCACCCCTCATATATTGCGGGGTTAATGTTTGAAAGTGTTTCTAAGGATCAAGTTTAGAGCGTGTTTTATGGTTAACCCCATGACAAGCACGGGGTGACAAATACTTGGAAGTTATTATATATATTGATTCTAAATGCTTCGAGGAAGTAACTTCTTTTTCTTGATATTTCTGCAAAAACTTATAAATAGCTAACTCTATTTCCTTATGGAGGGTGTAGCTCAGCTGGTTAGAGCGCAAGATTGTGGATCTTGAGGTCGCGGGTTCGAAACCCGTCACTCTCCCCATTTACCTGATTTTTAGCGTTAAAGAAAATTTTTTAGTTTTTTCTCTTGCTACGAATTAATTGTGAACACTACTAAAACACCAATTGTCAGCCCGTGCCTGTTAAGGGGTTAAAGACCTTAATTTAACCACATCATTTTTCATTCCCGCGAAAGCGGGAATCTATAAAATAATGGATACCCGCTTTCGCGGGTATGAAGAGTTTGTGGTTGAGTGATTCCAATGAGTTGTTTTATGGTTAACCCAGCAATAAATGCGAGGGAGTAAACAATAGCAGAAAGTTAATAAAATCTATGCTTAGCACTTATTAACCATAAGCCAATTGCCCCCGCCCCTGCCCTCCCCCGTAAACGGGAGAGGGAGATTTTTCCAGAGCCAATAAAATAAACTAAAGTGGCAGATTATCGTGTTTTTTCCAAGGTTTGTTGGCTTTCTTTTTATAAAGAAGCGTAAGGGCGTGGCAAATCCTCCAGCGAGTATTTTGCGGGCGGATAACATCATCAATATAGCCACGAGATGCCGCATAGAAAGGGTTTGCGAATTTCTCTTTATATTCTTGCTCTTTGGCTTTTAATTCCTCACCTTCAAAACCGCGGTAGAGAATTTTTGATGCACCTTCCGCACCCATCACCGCAATTTCAGCATTCGCCCAAGCGTAATTTATATCACCTCTTAAATGCTTGGAGTTCATAACAATATATGCACCGCCATAGGCTTTACGAGTAATAACGCTGATTTTCGGAACGGAAGCCTCAGCATATGCATAAAGAAGTTTTGCGCCGTGGCGAATTATCCCGTGATGTTCTTGCGAAACGCCCGGTAAAAAGCCCGGAACATCAATAAAGCTAACGATTGGAATTTCATAAGCATCACAAAATCTAATAAAACGAGCCGCTTTTACAGAAGCATCAATATCCAAACAGCCAGCTAAAACCATCGGCTGATTTGCAACAAAACCAACGGTTCTGCCTTGCATTCTGCCAAAACCAACGATTATATTTTGGGCGTAATCTGGCTTAATTTCATAGAAATCACCCTCATCAACAACACTCAAAATAAGCTGTTTCATATCATAAGGCTTATTCGGATTATCAGGGATTAAAGTGTTGAGAGATAAATCAATTCTATCAGCAGGGTCAAGGGTTTCACGATAAGGGATTATGCCATTATTACAAAGCGGCAAAAAGTTAATCAGCCTGCGGGTTTGCAGAAGTGCATCAATATCATTGGCAAATGATCTATCAGAAACACCAGTTTTTGTAGTGTGTATTATTGCACCGCCAAGTTCTTCTTGAGTAACATCTTCATGCGTAACGGTTTTCACAACTTCAGGGCCAGTAACAAACATATAAGATGAATTACGCACCATGAAAGTGAAATCAGTTAAAGCAGGGGAATAAACCGCACCACCCGCACAAGGCCCCATAATTAAGGAAATTTGAGGAATTACGCCTGAATAATCAACATTTCTTTGGAAAATTTCACCATAGCCAGCGAGAGAATCAACGCCTTCTTGAATCCTCGCACCGCCAGAATCATTGATCCCTATAACTGGCGCACCAACTTTTGCGGCGAGATCCATAATTTTACATATCTTTGATGCATTAGCCTCACTCATAGAGCCACCCATAACGGTGAAATCTTGGCTATATACAAACACTAAACGGCCGTTAATTGTGCCTTGCCCAGTTACAACGCCGTCTCCCGGAGTTTTATTTTCTGCCATACCAAAATTACTTTGGCGATGCTCAACAAACATTCCAAATTCTTCAAATGAATCAGGATCAAGCAGAACTTCAATTCTCTCACGAGCAGTAAGTTTGCCCCTTTCATGCTGAGAATCAATCCTCTTTTGCCCACCGCCCATTCTTGCGGAACGCCTCTTTTCCTCTAAAACTCTAACAACTGGTGATTTCATAGCTTCGCTATTTTTGTTATAAATTCTTACTAGCAATTTTGCTAAATTTCCGCAAGTAAAATACAGCCATCGGAATCTGGATTTTTGATAATATCATATTTGAATTTATGCTTTTTCTTAGCCTCGCTAATTTCTTCCATCACTTTTGCACCTTTATGTAGAATGAATTTTGTATCCTTTTTAAGGAAATTTTTTGAAATAGAAAAAATATCAGATAGGCTCGCAAAAGCCCTTGCAGTAATAATATCAGCTTTAATATTTTTTTCAGATTCAATTCTTTGATTACGAATTTCAATGTTATCAAGCCCCAGTAAATTTTTCGCCTCATTCAAAAAATTTGTTTTTTTGCCTATAGATTCAAATGCATAAATTTTTAGGTTCTCTATAGGCTTTTCATAAGTAAAATATAATGCATTAGTTATAGCTGGAAACCCTGCCCCACTGCCAAAATCACAGATAATAAATTTTCTATTATGGGCTAAATTATTTTCAATAAACGGAATAATCTTAAGAGAATCCAAACTATGACGATTCCTAATATCCGCTTCAGATGATTTGGAAATAAGATTGTGAATTTGATTTGTCTCAATAACAAATTTTTCAAATTGAGAGAGCTTCTCCAAAAATTTCTGAGAATATTGCATTAGAAAATTTTAATTATACCTATAGTTATGCAAATTAGGGCGGAAACCATAAAATAGCTGATTGTTAGCATCATTCCTGCAATTCTTGGAAATAAGTTTTTTCTGTTTTGAATTCCTTTTCCTTCAGCAATTAAAAGGCCATAAGCGTGAGAAATTCTGCCAATTAATAGCACGAAAGCCATTATTAAAATTATAAATTTTGGTAAATCAGCAATTTCCATAAGCCCTAACATAAAAAGTGCGAGAGGCACATATTCCGCAAAATTTCCTTGAGCCCTCTGCCTTCTAATCATTTCAATGTTATTGCCATCACCATATGGAAGATTATTTTTCTGCCTAAATGATATTACATTTAATATCAAAAACACATAAAAAAGGGCAAATATACCAGTAAATACAAGGGTTATAGGCATATTAAAAAATAAAAGCAAGTGCAACTAGGGCGAGTGAAATTCCTTGCAGGCCAACTCTTGCAGCCATTAGGCTTGTGCCGTATTTTTTGTTTTTCTCACCACCTGTTGCCATTAAAACTATGCCGATTGTGCAAGTAAAAAGGGTTAAAAGCATAAAAACACCAGCAAGTAAAAAAATAGGAATATTCATAGGGATTTTTTTAATGAATTGTTTTATTAATATTAGCAAATTTTGCCTCAGCTTCTGCAAGGCCTAAAACTTTGAACATAGCTTTTGCACGCTCTTGCAGAGTTTTGCATTCTAAAAATAATTGTTTTTCTTCAGAATTAAACGGCAAGTATGAGGCTAAAAAATCAACAATAAAACCATCATCAACATTGTTAAAACTGCTTATACTTGCAAGGGAGGCATTATGATTGCCTTTTGTTAAATAACTATCAATCTTTTCAAATAATGCCTTTCTGCCTTGTTCAATTTTGAAGGAAGCCCATTCATCGCGATAATTAAAATCTTCTAAAAACTCATTCCAATTAACTCTAAACCTGCGATAACCCCTTATGGTTGGAATTTCTTCCTCAATTTCAAAACGAGAAATTCCTGAAAGAACTATTAAATATCTGCCATCATCGGTTTCATTAAACGCTCTGATTCTGCCAGCACAGCCATATTTATATAGGCCCTTAGTTTTACTAAGTTTTGAAAATAAACTATTATTAGGTTGGATAATTCCGATTAATCTTTTTTCAGATAAAGCATCATCAACCATTTTAACATATTTAGGCTCAAAAATATTGAGTGGTAATTCTACACCCGGTAAAATCAACGCACCAGTAAGCGGAAATACTGGAATAGTATTTGGTAATTGTTCTTTTTTGATGTTTAGATCGTTAAACATAATTGGAATTCAGTTTATAAATATATATTATTCACATTAACCCATTATACCACTAAATTTTAGGTAATGTAACCCCCCTCTGCCCCATATATTTGCCAGAGCGATTTTTGTAAGAAATTTCACAGGGTTCATTGCCTTTTAGGAATAAAAATTGGCAAGCACCCTCATTTGCATAAATTTTCGCTGGAAGTGGCGTTGTGTTTGAAAATTCAAGGGTTACGTGTCCTTCCCAACCTGGTTCAAGCGGTGTAACATTAACTATAATACCGCACCTTGCATAGGTAGATTTACCAACGCAAATAACCAAAACATCTTCGGGAATACGGAAATATTCAATGGTTCTAGCTAGTGCAAAGCTGTTTGGCGGAATAACGCATATATCCGTTTTTCTATCCACAAAACTTTTTGGCGAGAAATCTTTTGGGTCTACGATTGCAGAATCAACATTAGTGAATATTTTGAATTCATCTGAAACCCTCGCATCATAACCATATGATGAAACGCCATAAGAAATAAGCCCCTTATTAGCTTCAGTTTTAACTTGTTTTTCAGCAAAAGGCTCAATCATATTTTGCTCTTTTGCCATTTTGGCTATCCATTTATCAGACATTACGCTCATAAAAATAACATATATTTTGACTAGATTTATAAATCTCTTATAATTCAAACTAATAATTCGCAATAAATAATTACAAAAATGGCACCAGAATTAAAAAATCACACCGTTACAGCTTTTGATCAAGATTTGAAAAAAATCACTGCAAGCCTTTATGATATGAACTTGCTTGTTACTGATTCTATGAGGCTTTTTAAGCAATCTATCAGCAATCAAGCGGCGGAATATATTGTTAATGTTCGCGATATTGATGATAAAATTAATGAACTTGAAAAACAAGTTGAAAAACTTTCAACCAATATAATCGCCCTTAGACACCCTATGGCGGTTGATTTGCGATTTGTTATTTCCGCGATCAAAGTTTCAACAATGGTTGAAAGGCAAGGTGATATTATTGAAAAAGCTGTTAGAAAAATCCCTGGGATTAACCCAAAACTTCTGCCACTTTATCAACCTCAGCTTGATGAAATTGCAAATATTATCATTGAAATGTTAACTCATGCAATTAAGGGCT
>JANRLM010000047.1 GCA_033762595.1 Rickettsiales bacterium | reverse complement strand
TCAATTAAGCGGTTCGAGGTTTTTCCACTACGGACCACCACTAATTTAGAAAGTTTAGCTAAATCGCTTATCTAAAATTTTTTATAATTTGATTTTCTAACAATAAAATTTATTTTAGCTATTCATCATATATAAAAAAATTTTTGATGAAGAAGAAAATATTATTTGTTTGCCTTGGAAATATTTGCAGAAGCCCAACTGCACAGGGTATTTTTGAGCATTTCATAAAAAATAAAAATCTTGAACATAAAATTTCTGTTGATTCCGCCGGCACTTCTGGCTGGCATAAAGGCAGCCCACCAGATAGAAGATCTATAGAACACGCCGCTAATAGAGGATATGATTTAACTAGGCAAAAATCCAGACAAATAGAATTTTCAGATTTTTTTGAATTTGATTTAATTATTGCAATGGATAAGGCAAATTATGAAGATCTAAAGCAAGTTGCTCCTAGGGAAGAGAGGCACAAAATAAAGCTATTCCTGCGAGAATATGGCGATAATAAATTCATTCAAGAAGTTCCAGACCCTTATCATAAAGGCAGTGATGGTTTTGAGGAAGTTTTGGATCTCTTAGAATCAGCTTGCCTAAATCTTATAGAAGAACTTGAGAGGGAATAGATTAGTTACAACACTCCAAATAAAAACCCCGCAATAAATGCGGGGCAGTAAATAAAATTATAATATAACATCAATAAAAACTCAAACTATAAAACTAGTTTGAAGAATTATTGTCAGAAAAATCTAGTTTTTCAGCGATCCTTGAAGCTTTGCCAGTTAATTTTCTTAGGTAGTATAATTTAGCTCTACGAACAACGCCTTTTCTAACTAACTCAATAGATTCAACCTTAGGGCTGTAAATTGGGAAAACCCTCTCAACACCTTCTCCATTAGAAATTTTTCTAACTGTGCAAGATGAGTTAATTCCTCGGTTTCTAAGAGCAATACAAATACCTTGGTATGATTGAATACGCTCTTTATCTCCTTCAATAATTTTGAAATTAACTTTAATTGTATCACCCGCTTTGAATTCAGGTATCTTCTTAGTTTCTTTAATTGAGCTTAAATAATTAGCTTCAAATTGTTGCAATGCGTGTTTCATAAATCCTCGTTTTTCGCTTATTTGTTAATTAGTTGATTCGAATAAACGAAACAACGAAACAACAAATTAACCTTTATATTTCAGCCATAAATCTGGCCTGTTTTTCTGAGTTATCTTTTCCGCCTGCTCTAGCCGCCACTTGCGGATTTCCTTATGATTACCCGATTTTAATACTTCAGGAACTTGTATTCCTTGCCAAATATCAGGCCTAGTATAGTGCGGATATTCAAGCAAAAACTCACTTTCAGGCAAGCTAAAACTCTCCTCATCATGAGTATTTTGGTTGCCTATTACACCATTTAATTTACGAACGCAAGCATCAATTAACACTCCTGCTGCAATTTCTCCACCAGAGAGTATATAATCGCCAATAGAAACCTCTTGGAAACCATATTTATCTAACAATCTTTGGTCAACGCCTTCGTATCTACCGCATAAAATAGTTATATGTTGATGGTTGATAGTTGACGGTTTACTGATAAGGTTATCAATAAAACTCTGATTTAGGCTAACTCCGCGAGGACTAAGATAAATTGCAACACCTAAATTTCCATATTTTTCAATAGCATAATCAACAGATTTTGCTAGAATATCAGGCTTAAGAACCATTCCCGCACCGCCACCATAAGGGGTATCATCAACGCTATTATGAACATCATGTGTAAATGAGCGAGGGTTGATAGCTTCAAAGCTCCAAAGCCCTTTTTCCAAGGCCTTGCCAGCCAGCGCAAACCCATTCACACCTGGGAACATTTCAGGGAATAATGTAATAATATTAAAATGCATATTTTTATAATTAAACTTTCAAAATAATATATGTTTACATAAGTTAATTTTTTTACTCCAGTGTCACCCCGCATTTATTGCGGGGTTAACCATAAAACAGGCTCAAAACTTAAGCCTTAGAAGCACTTTCCTCAATTAACCCCGCAATAAATGCGGGGTGACAATCAAATAATGTTGACAAATATATAATCAAAGTGCATATAACAACCATTAATTCAAAAATTTTGAAGGCGGGTAAATAAAAATGGTTCAAGTTAATGTTCGTGATAACAATGTAGAGGCGGCTTTAAGAACGCTTAAAAAGAAACTTCAGAAAGAAGGCTTGTTTAAGGAAGTTAAGCAACGCAGATATTATGAAAAACCTTCTGAAAAGAAACTCAGAAAATCTGAAGAGGCACTTAAAAAGAACAGAAAATCAAATAGATACTTTGATTAATTAAAGTAAATTTACTCTAGAAGCCCCCTTGTCTTTTGGGGGCTTTTTTGTTTAACATTCAAACTAAATGGAGATTTATGAAAGTTTATTATGATGCAGATTGCGATTTTTCTTCAATCAAAAATAAAACAATAGCAATTATTGGATATGGCTCTCAAGGTCACGCTCACGCACAAAACCTGAAAGATAGTGGCGTTGCAAATGTAATTATAGGGCTTAGAGATGGCTCAAATACTGCATCTCGTGCGAAGCAAGCTGGCTTTGTGGTTAAAACGCCTGCGGAAGCTACAAAAGGTGCTGATGTAGTTATGTTACTTGCACCAGATGAACATCAAGGCGATATTTTTACTAATGATATTCAGCCTAACCTTAAAAAAGGTGCTTATCTTGCGTTTGCACACGGCTTAAATATTCACTTTGGGCTTATCAAGCCTGCAAATGATGTGAATGTTTTTATGGTTGCACCAAAAGGCCCTGGACATACGGTTAGAAGCGAATTCCAAAAAGGTGGCGGTGTGCCTTGCTTAATGGCGGTTCATCAAGATGCTTCTGGAGATACTAAAAAAATTGCACTTGCTTATGCTTCAGGCGTTGGTGGTGGTAAATCTGGCATTATTGAAACTAACTTCCGCGATGAGTGCGAAACTGATTTATTCGGTGAGCAAGCCGTTCTTTGTGGCGGTGCAACAGCACTTATCCAAGCTGGCTACGAAACTTTGGTTGAAGCTGGTTACCCTGCAGAAATGGCTTATTTTGAGTGCTTGCACGAACTTAAACTTATCGTTGATCTTATATATGAAGGCGGTTTAGCTAACATGAGATATTCAATTTCAAACACAGCAGAATGGGGTGATTTCTACACTGGCCCTAAAATTGTTGATGCTGCGACGAAAGAGAGAATGAAAGCTGCTCTTAAAGAAATCCAATCTGGTGAATTCACTAAGAAATATATTGCTGATGCTAAAGCTGGCTTTCCGCAACTTAAAAAGTGGAGAGAAGATTCAGTGAAACACCCAATTGAAACTATCGGCAAAAAACTTCGTGATATGATGCCTTGGATTGCTCGTAATAAAATTGTTAAAGAAACTCAGGCTGCTTAGGTTTTGGGTTCTGGATTCTAAGGTTATTTATATTAATAATCAAAATATTTTTCTTTCCCGCGGAAGCGGGAATCCATCTTAAGAATTTTGGATACCCGCTTTCGCGGGTATGAAAAGGTACTTGCTGTATCAAATATCTAATACACAATCCCCAAGCCCTAATCACCAATTTATGCTTGTAGATTCACATTGCCACTTAAATTTTCCAGAGCTGAAAGGTGATATTTCAGGTGCGATTTCTCGTGCAAAAAGTGCTGGAATTGGTTATATGCAAACCATCTGTACGCATTTAGCTGAATATGAAGAAGTCTATAAAATTGCGGAAGAAAACCAGAATGTTTTTGCTTCCTGCGGTATTCACCCTCACGAAGCTGATAAAGAACAAATAACAGCAGAAGAATTAATCAAGCTCTCAAACCGCCCAAAAACCATTGGTTTAGGTGAATGTGGGCTTGATTATTATTACAAAAATTCCGCCCCAGAAAATCAGAAGAAAAACTTTTTAGCGCATATTGAGGCATCAAGGCAAACTGGTCTTCCTGTAATAATTCACACTAGAGATGCTGAGGAAGATACTTATCAAATTCTAAAAACTGAAATGGAAAAAGGCTTCTTCCCTGCCCTGCTCCACTGCTTTACTGGCACTGCAGATTTAGCAAAAAAAGCCCTTGATCTAGGTTTATATATCTCAATTTCAGGAATTGTAACCTTCAAAGGGGCAAAAGATTTGCAGGAAGTTGTAAAAAATGTTATACCCTTAGAAAGGTTGTTGGTTGAGACGGACTCCCCTTTTTTAGCACCAATTCCGCATCGTGGCAAAAGCAATGAGCCAGCTTTCACAAGGAACACTGCAGAATTTATTGCGAATCTAAAAAATATTGAGTTTGAAAATCTTGCAAACAAAACGACAGAAAATTTTTTCAACCTTTTCAAAAAAGCTAAAAGAATTTAGTTTCCTTTTTCAAAATAAAATTGCTAAATAAATTAATTACAAAAACATTTTTATGTCCCTAATACAAAATGCAATTGAAAAATTATCCTGTGGTATAGGCCTTGAGGAAGTTGAAACGCAAGATTTATTCCTCGCGATTATAAATGGCGGGGTTACGCCAGCACAAATTGCATCAATTTTAACTGCACTTAGAGTTAAGGGAGAATCCCCAATTGAATTAATTGGAGCTACAAAAGTAATGCGTGCCAAAATGCAAAAGCTTCAAATTGATAAAAATCTGCAAGAAAAAATCATTGATACCTGTGGAACAGGCGGTGATAACAAAGGAACTTATAATATTTCAACTGCTGTTGCGATTGTAGTTTCAAGCTGTGGCGTGCCGGTTGCAAAGCACGGCAACCGCTCTGTTTCATCTCTCACTGGTTCAGCCGATGTTCTTAAAGAGCTTGATGTGAATATTGAATTAACACCTGAGCAATCGGCTTCCTGCCTTGAGCAAATTGGGCTTTGCTTTCTTTTTGCACCTTTATATCATAAGGCTTTGGCTTCAGTTTCTTCAATTAGAAAGGAACTTGGGATTAAAACCATTTTTAATTTGCTTGGACCACTCTCAAACCCAGCACAACCAGTGAGACAGATGATGGGAGTTTTTGCAAGAAAATTTTTGCCAATAATCGCTGAAGCTGGCAAAGAACTTGGCTATAAGCATTTAGTAATAGTTCATGGCAAAGATGGTAGCGATGAAATTTCAATTACCGGTTCAACTTATGTTTGCGAATTAATTGACGGAAAAATTTCTTCATATGAAATTAATCCGCAAGATTTTGGGTTAAAAGTTTACAACGAAGATGAAATAATTGGCGGAAATTCTGAAACAAATGCAAAAGCATTAAGGGATTGCTTAAAAGGAATTGAGGGGGCTTATTTAGATTCCGTCTTGATAAATTCTGCTATGGCATTAAAAGTTTCAGGCAGGGTTGAAAATTTAGAAGAAGGAATTAAAATTGCCTTAGCAAGTATAAAATCTGGCAATGCACTAAAAAAACTAGATAGATTAGTTGAAATTTCAAATTCATTTTTAATATAATTTATTTTCTACAAAAAATTTTATGCCAAATTCTATAGTTCAAAAATGCCTTGAAAAAGGCTTGAAAATGACAGAGCAACGCAAGCTAATTGCAAAAATTATCGTCGAATCTAAAGATCACCCAGACACTGAAGAAGTTTATCGCAGAGCTTACGCAATTGATAATACAATCGGTATTGCCACCGTTTATCGCACAATTAGGCTGTTTCAAGAAAATGGAATTGTTGAAAAGCACGATTTTGGTGATGGCAAAGCTAGATATGAAGAATCCACTGAAGATCATCACGATCATATAATAAATATTAAAACTGGCGAAATTATTGAGTTTGTAAATGAAGAAATTGAAAAACTTCAAGAAAAAATCGCCAATGATTATGGCTATAATCTAGTTGGCCACAAACTAGAATTATATGTTGTTCCTAAAGTTTAGTCTAATTATTCCTAGTAAACATTCCAAATTGATAACCATATCCTATCGCGTTATCAGCAATTTTTTTGAAAACTTCTTTCGCCATAAATTGCTTTCCAACAACTATATCCTCAACCTTTAAGGCATAGACAACAAAAATATATCTGTGAACTTTTTCATCATTCCAAGGCGGACACATCCCATCCCAACCAATAAAATTTGCGTCTGGCTCATAAAATGCAGCATAATCATTTATAGCAAGCCTACCGAATTTAGGCTGTTGCTTAGCTTGCCCCCTGCCCTCACCTCTTTCAATTTTAGAAATATCTGCCGGAATATTAACCATTCCAAAGTGGAAAAAATTCTGCCTAGCCAGAGTAGCAGGAATTATTTTATCCTGTTTGTTAGCATCAGTAAAATCAGTTGGAACATCAGGATCTATAACAAAAACTGCAAAAGATTTAGTTCCCTCAGGAGCATTTTTCCAAGAAATTTCAGGGCGGATATTCTTTCCGTCTTTATCCTTACCTTCACAATAAGCAAAATCACTAGGCAATACTAAACCGTTTTCAAGATTTTCAACTTTTACATTAAATGATTTATCAAGCCCAAGGCTAACATCAAAACCTAGTTTATATTCTAACTTACTAAATGGCTTTTCTTCTACAACCATAGGTTTTTCTGAGGTTTCAGCTTTAGTAACAGCTTCTTTTTTTGAATTTATTTCCAACTCAGCAATTTTTTTATCCTTAAAAAATATTGCCAAACCAACCATAAAAATCAGAGTAAAAATAATAGTTTTTTTCATAAATTTAAGATGTAAAAATTATTAATAATATAGCAATTAAAGCTACGCCGATAAAAACATAGTTTAATTTTAATTTTTTGAATGAAAAATATTCACTATATCCAATTCCAGAGCCAACTTTGCCAATAGATGCACGAACCCCATCTTTACTGATATTTATTGCGGATCCTTTTTTTCCAAAAGTTAGTGATGCACCAGATTTGCTAAAATTTAGCTTTAATAATTTGGCAATTGGAACAATTTTTCTAAGCTTTAAGCCCATTTTAATTGG
>JANRLM010000046.1 GCA_033762595.1 Rickettsiales bacterium | reverse complement strand
TACTGATTTAATGTATGAAATTCCTGATCGTAAAGATGTTGCAAAAATCATCATTGATGAAAATGTTATCAATGAAGGTAAAAAGGCAAAAATCATCTTGAAAGATAAAGAAAAAGAAGAAAAGCCTAAAGATAAAAAAGTAAAGCCTGCTAATTAGCTTTTAAGAGGGCATTGTTAGATTAAGTATAGATTTAAGCTCATTTAACATCCAATTGTCACCCCGCATTTATTGCGGGGTTAATGTTTGAAATTGTTTTAAGTCTAATTTGTGAGCGTGTTTTGCAATTAATCCCGCAATAAATGCGGGGTGACATTATATAGAAAAAACAGCAAATAACTTAATGAAATCTATACTTAGCGAACAACACTAAACAAAAAGCTTATTAAAATCAGCGATTGCTTGTTTTACGCCCTTTTTATAATCCCAAACACCTGTTACAACCGCGATAAAATCAGCACCTGCTTTAATTATGGGCTCAGCATTTTCAACTTTAATACCGCCTATTGCAACTGAAGGAATATTTGTATATTTTTGCCAAAAATCTAATAATTCAAGTGTTGGCCTGCCTTTTGGCTTTTTAGTTTGGGTTTCATAAAAAGCCCCAAAAGCAACATAATCAGCACCTTCTTCGCCTGCTTTATAAGCCCTATCAAGGCTTGCATAACAGCTAACCCCAACATATTTGCCCTCACCCATAATTTTTTTTGCCTCTTTGGCATTGCCATCATCTTCGCCAATGTGAACCCCATCACAATTAAGCTCAGAGGCGAGCTTCGGATTATCATTCAAGATAAAAACGCATTTATTTTTATGGCAAATTGGCAGTAATTCTGCAACTGCTTTACGAACGAGCTTTTCTTCAGGCTTGGAATTATAAGTTCCATCAGGCGATAAAGACTTCATTCTAAGTTGAAATACAGATATTTCACCACCCTTGAAGGCTTCTTCGAGTTTGAGCTTCATTTCCTCTAACTCAAAATTTGGTGGGGATATTAAATATAATTTTGTCATTTTTTTCTAATAATTTGGCTTGTTTATAGCTTTTTTTGTAATTTTAGTCTATTTTAATATTATGTTTCATTATGAAGCGATTTTATAATAAAACTAAAAATAAATTAACTTAATATTTACTATTCCGCTTGACATTATAACGGGAATTTGTTAAAATTTTAACTAATTATTAATAAATTCTTTTCTAGGGGTGGGGAAGATGCAAAAAATAATCAAAATGAAGTTTTTAGCATTAAGCTTATTTATTATCGCTTTTTCAGTGAGTGCTTATTCACAGGGCTATAATGTGCCAAGCTCAATGCAACAGCAAGCTTATAATAACCAGCAAATTTCTTACAATCAAAGGCCTCAAAATTTTCAAGTTCAACAACCACAACAACAACTAAACCAGAATATGTTTTTGCAGAATAATGCAGAAGCAGTAACCCCTCAAAGGCTTACTAGAAGCCAAGAATTAGCAAGAAGATATGCATATAATAGCCACTTAGTAAATGCTGGTAACAACTATATGCAACCAATGAATAATTCTTATTCCACCATTGATAGATTATCTGTTAATCAATCAAGGATAATGCAGGCAAGCCAATATATTTTGGCAAATCCTGTACAAACAGATTTTTTCTTGCAATCCTTACTTGGTATCAACACTCAAAAAATATCAACTGAAAATATCAAGAATATTGCGACAAGAGGCGATAAGTTTAATCTTACAAGAGAATTAATTTGGTTAAGCCAAAATAGATTTATCATTGAAAGTGGCCAATTTAATGATGCAAGATATTCTCTTAAAACTATAGAAAAAGATAAAGAATTAGCTGATAAGCAACCGGGTTTTTTCTCAACTAATACTCTTTTAGTTGGTGGTGGTGCAATTCTTGCTGGAGCTGGTGCAGCCCTTGCACTTGGTGGCGGTGGTGGCGGATCATCTGCAAGCACCGATACTGGAAGTCCAATTTCATTGCCGGAAGTTAACAATTCAGGCCCTGCATATTTAGCATGCGATTATACAAGTAATTATTTCAATGTAGATGAATGTGCGAAATGTCATGATAACAGCTCTACTGATCCATTTGCGTGCTTGAATCCTTCTAGCACTTCATCCCCAAGTATAAGCTCATCAAGCCCATTTAATATGGAGATTGCCTCCGCTTTAGCAACGCCAATGAATAATGGATCTTGTGCCCCAAATATGGATCCTGTTCAATGTTTATTTTGTGTAAATTTAAGCTTCTTAAACTTTCCAAGATGCACAGGGCAAGTTGTAAATTACTGCACAGGAAACCAATATAACAGCCCTTGGTTATGCAACCATTGCAGCAACCCTGCAAATACTAACACTTGGATATGTGGCGGAGCAGGAAGCGTTGGAGGTTCATCTAGCTCAACTTCTTCTACCTCTAGCTCTTCTACATCTAGCTCAAGTGGTTCAACTTCTAGCTCGTCTTCATCTGGAAGCACTTCAACATCTTCTTCATCTAGCTCAAGCGGTTCAACTTCTAGCTCGTCTTCATCTGGTAGCACTTCAACATCTTCTTCATCTAGCTCAAGCGGTTCAACATCTTCATCTAGCTCTAGTGGATTATTTGGTGATATTAGATTTGGAAGGCAAGAAATTCCCATGGTTAGAACTGAAGCTCAGGTTAAAAACCAAGCTTTTATGACTGCTAATGCAAATTATCTAAATGTTTCAAAATTTGATGCGGCACATAGAAGAAATTTAACTGGTAAAAATATAAATTTCTTCGTTTGGGATTGGTTTGCAGG
>JANRLM010000045.1 GCA_033762595.1 Rickettsiales bacterium | reverse complement strand
TGCAGGCAACTGGCGGATACCCAGAGGTGGTTCTTAAAAAAATATATGACAATTAAAAATAAAAATTCTGGCTATTCAATTTTGGAGTTAGTGCTTGCGGTTTTCACAAGCTCTATAGTTTTGCTCGGGGCTTATTCCGCTTATACTATTGTTGCTGAACAATTTAAGCGAAATAATCTTGTTTCAGAAATTAGAGATTTTGCGATGCCTACTATTAGGTTAATCTCAAGGGATTTAAGATTGGCTGGCTATAAAGAAGTTGATGCAAATGTTGAATCTACTATGGGCAATATTGAAACTCCTATTACCATCACAGATTCTGGCACTTCCGCGTGTTGCGATGGTTTGCAGATAGTTTATGATAAAACTTCTACTGAAAGAATTCGTGTTACTTATTTTATCGCCAATCGCTCAAACCCCACAAGAAAGGCGATGTTTATGAATATTGAAACTTTCAACGGCTCAACTTGGGATATGCAAACGCAAAACGCAATTGTTACTGATTATGTTGAGGATTTTCAAATAGAAGGGAGAAATTTTAATTCGCTCGGTCAGCCACGGCTTGTTAATTTCAGCCTTATTTTTAGAAGTAGAAATAAAGTAAATACCTCGCAAAATTTTCAAAAACCTGATTATCAAGCCGGAAACTTCACATTTTCCGCCAATGATAATTATTTGCGAGAAGCATTTGAAACTTCCGTTAGATTGCGTAATATAGCAGAGTAAAAATCTGTTATATAATGCAAGAAAAAATTCAAAATCTCTTATCTAAAAATATTGCGATCGTTTATGGTGGTCCTTCTTCTGAGGCGGAAGTTTCTACAAGAACCGCAAACGCATTTTATGAAAGCCTTAAAAGGCAAGGTTTTAACCCAATTAAAATTGAATTTTCTAAAAATATTTTTTCTGATTTAACTTCAAAAAATATAAATTTAGTTGTGAATGCAATGCACGGCTTATATGGTGAAGATGGCTGTTTGCAAGGTATTTTAGAGGTTCTTCAAATTCCATATACTCACAGCGGCATTTTAGCTTCCAGCGTGTGTATGAATAAATCTCTTACCAAAGAGATTGTAAAAAATAACGGTGTAAATGTTGCGGAAGATATAATTTTAGAAGGCTCGCAAGTTATAATGCAAGATAAAATTCCTTTTCCTTTTGTAATTAAACCTATCGCGGATGGCTCTAGCGTTGGTGTTCATATTATTTTTAATAAGGCGGATTTAGAAAATTTATCGCTAAAAAATTCTCAAAAATATTTGGTTGAAAAATATATAAAGGGCAGGGAGTTAAGCGTTGCAGTGCTTGATGATAAAGCCCTTGGTGTGGTTGAAATCAAGCCTATTAGCGGTGTCTATGATTATAAAAGTAAATATACAAAGGGTGCGACCGAATATATTTGCCCTGCACAAATTCCAAAGGAAATTGAAAATCTTGCGTTAAAATATGCAGAAATTGCTCATATAAAAACCAATTGCAAAACTATTTCACGAAGCGATATAATTTTTAATGAAGCAGAAAATAAATTATATTTTTTAGAAATAAATACTCACCCCGGAATGACAGAAACCTCTCTTGTTCCAAAGATTGCCGCTTCAAAAAATATTAGTTTTGATGAAATTGTTTTAAGATTAATTTTAACCGCAGGTTTAGAGATTTAGTTTAACTATGAAGCAAAAACCTAAAAAGAAAAAGAAGGTTAATCTCAAAAAACCTGAGGATTTTATTCGCAAAAGAAAAATTCGTTTTGCTGTTAATCGCTCGCTGAAAATTTTTCAAATTACATTATTAGTATTTTTTGCAATTTTTTTAATATGGTGTTTTCTGTTTGATGGCTATTCAAAAGTAGTTAGAAAAGTGAAAAATGAAATCGCTGAAAAGACAATAAAACTTGGTCTTGAGCTTGAAAAAGTTGAGATTTCTGGTAACAAAACTGTTAATCATAATGATATTATTAATGCAATTTATGATGCGGTTGATTACTCTGAAATACCAATATTAATGCTAGATTTAGAAGAAGTGCAGAAAAATATTTCTGAAGTTGGTTGGGTTGATAAAGCAAATCTTAGAATCAAACTTCCAAATACATTAGAAGTTGAAATTATTGAGCGAAAGCCGAGTTTTATTTGGGTTCAAGATGGAAAATTTTCCCTCTCCGATATTCGAGGAAATCTAATTACTTACAAAGTAACACCGGAAAATCAAAATCTTCCCACCATAAAAGGTAAGGATAGTAAGAGAGAAATCTCAGAAATTTATGATATAATTTCTTCTTCGCCAGAGCTTCACAAAATGGTTACTTCTGCTATGAAAATTGGCAATAGAAGGTGGGATGTTGAGTTGAAAAAATCTATTAAAGTTAAGCTACCTGAAACAAATGCAATCTCTGCTTGGAAAAAATTATCAGAGCTAAATAAGAAAAATAATCTTCTTTCTAAAAAAATATCTTATATAGATATGCGGATTGAAAACCAATTAGTAACAGGGTTTTAATAAAAATTAAAATTTAGAAAAGATATGGCAAAAATTTTCAGATTTTCTGATTTAGGTAAAGCTGATTATGGTTGGCTGAAAGCCAATTATCATTTCAGTTTTGCGAATTATTATAATCCAAACCGAACAGGCTTTGGTAAGTTGCTTGTGATAAATGATGATAAAGTATCGGCTGGAAAGGGCTTTGCACCTCACTCTCATAAAGATATGGAAATTATTACCTATGTTCGCTCTGGTGCTATTACCCATCAAGATAGCCTTGGTAACAAAGGTAGAACAATCGCAGGTGATGTTCAAGTTATGAGTGCTGGCAGTGGCATTACGCACTCCGAATATAATTATGAAACGGAAGATACAACCTTATTTCAAATCTGGATTCAACCTAATGAAATGGGCGTTAAACCTAGATGGGACGCTAGAAAATTCCCTAAAGAAATTTCTGAAAATTCACTTACTTTACTCGTTTCAGGCAGGAAGGAAGATGAACATTTAAGCCCACTTTTTATATATCAAGATGCGGCGATTTGGGGTGGCAATCTTAAGGCAAATAGCCTTGTAAATCATAAGGTTAAATATAATTCTTATATTCTTGCTTCAAAAGGTGAATTTGAAATCAACGGGCAAAAAATGCAACAGGGTGATGGTGCTGAAGTAAAAGAAGCTAAAGAAATTCAGATAAAAACTTTTACAGACTCAGAAATTATTGTTATTGATACTCCCTAAACAAAATTGATTTTGCTATGAAATGTAATGTCGGCGGAAAAGATAGAAAAATAAGGTTTGGGGCTGGTTTCGTGTTGCTTTTACTTGGTATTATTATAAAGCACCCAATCTTTTTCTTGCTTTCAGGAGTTGCCGTAATAACTGGTTTTTTGAAGTTCTGCCCTGCGTATTTCTTGCTCAAAAAATCAACAATTGATAAAAATTAACTCATTTTAGTAGGTTTAGCCTATAAATTTCAATGATTTATAAGCTTTTTCGTGATATAATGAAATTAGAATAAAATAAAAATATGATTAAATCCCTCTTAAATTTTCTTTTTTTTAATCTTGCGATTTTTGCAATCTCAGTAAGTGCGAGTGCAAGAAGTTCAATCAATAATTCTAATCCGTATTTTTTTCCTGATAAATATGCAAGCCTTGTTGTTGATGCAAAAACTGGAGATATTCTTCATCAACAAAATGCTGATGCAAAAAGATATCCAGCTTCACTTACTAAAATGATGACGCTTTACTTAGCTTTTCAAGCCCTTAACGATAGAAGATTATCAATGAATGAAATGGTTAATGTTTCTCGTCATGCGGCCGCACAACCTAGAATGAAACTAGGTTTAAGAGCTGGTGAAAAAATTTCAGTTAATGATTTGATAAATAGCGTTATAGTTCTTTCAGCTAATGATTCTGCGGTAGTGCTAGCGGAAAGAATTAGCGGCACAGAATCAGGGTTTGCTAAAACTATGACTAATATGGCGAAATATCTAGGTATGAAAAATACAAATTTTGCTAATGCTTCAGGGCTTCCAAATGCTAATCAATATACAAATGCTAAAGATATGGCAAAGCTTTTAGTTTCATTAAGAAGGGATTTTCCGCAATATTATAATCTGCTTTCAAAAAAATCGTTTGTTTATAAAAGGCAAGAATTTGGTGGACATAATAGGCTTTTGAGGGATTATGCAGGTGCGAAAGCTGGTAAAACAGGTTTTATAAATGCTTCTGGTTTTAACCTCGCATTAAACGCAGAGAGAAACGGCAATAGCTTAGTTGGTGTTGTAATGGGCGGAAAATCAGCCACTGCAAGAGATAACCATATGAGAAAAATTTTAGATGAAAATTTTGCTATGCTAAACAAAAATAATGGCGGAACATTTTTTGCAAAAAATAACCCTACAAATGTTAATAGGGGTGCATTTCAGAAGCCTGCAATAGTTTATTCTAATGTAAAAAAACCTCTAACGGTTGATAGATTTGCAAAAAATAACAATGTTACAAATGTAAAAACTATTAATAGTTATGCAATGAATGATGAGAAATATTCCAACAGAAATTCAGCTCCTGCAAGCCTTTCTAATGGCTATCAGCCTAAGTTTTTCTTTTACACTTCGCCAGTAAAATAATTTTTTTTTTTATAATTTTCTCAAGCAACTTTTTCTATAAAATCTTCTAGTAAAGTTTTGATCGCAGCTTTTTCAAACACAATTTGCAAGTGCTTTCCATTTATGTTTAACACTCTGCCAACGCCAAAAACGGGGTGATTAACTTTCTCACCAACTGAAAATTTATTCTGCGATTTTTCTGCTAATTTTCTTGAGTTAAATCCATTGCTGATTGAAGGTATTTCAAAATTATTTTGCTTTTCATTCAAGCTATTTTCTTGAGTTTTTGAAGCAAAATTTTTACCCTTATAGCCCGCACCAAGCCCAGCTTTATTGATGATTTCAACTGCATCTTCAGGCAGTTCATCAACAAATCTTGAAGGAACAGAATTTATAATATTACCAAAAATCATCCTGCTTGAAGCAAAACTTATCATCAAATTTTTCTTCGCTCTTGTGATTGCAACGTAAGCAAGGCGGCGTTCTTCTTCAAGCCCTTCACGCCCTAGCTCATCAAGAGATTGCTGGCTTGGGAACAAGCCTTCCTCCCACCCTGGTAGAAAAACATTATCAAACTCCAGCCCTTTTGCGCCGTGAATTGTCATTATAGAAATCATATCTTCAACTGGCCTATCATCTGCATCAGCAACAAGGCTGATATGCTCAAGAAATTCGTAAATATCTGTGAATTGAGAAATCGCACTTACAAGCTCTTTTATATTTTCAAGCCTGCCTTTAGATTCAATAGTTTTTTCAGTTTCCCACATATTTTTATAGCCAGAATCCTCAATGATTTTTTCAACCACTTTAGCGTGAGGCTGTTCAGAAAAATCATTCCGCCAAGCAATTAAATCATCAACAAAACTTTTTAGGGTTTCCCTTGTTTTTGGCTTGAGGTTGATTGAATTTGCAATTGTTGGTTTAATATCAAAAAAGCTATCCACGTCACTATAAACATTATTATAAATCGCATCAAAAAGGCTGATGGAATTTTGATTCGCAAATTTTTTAAGATCATTAATTGTTTTTTCACCAATTCCTCTTTTAGGAAGATTAATTATTCGCTCCAAAGCAAGATCATTTTCTGGCGTAACGCTTGCCCTTATGTAAGCGATTATATCCCTAATTTCCATTCTCTCATAGAATCGCAAACCACCGAGAATTCTATAAGGAATTGCCCTGCGAATAAAACATTCCTCAAACGCCCTAGTTTGATAACCAGCACGCACAAGAATTGCCATATTATCAAGCCGTTTTTTATAAATTTGTTGTTGGGCTTCAATTTCATCTGCTATATAATTTGCTTCCGATTTATCGTCCCAGAGGGAAACTAATTTTATCGCATCACCATTGCCGTTATTTGCTTTCAAGGTTTTTCCTAAGCGATTTTGATTATTCGCAATTACCGCATCAGCACCTGCTAAAATTTGAGTGGTTGAACGATAATTTGTTTCTAAGCGAACAATTTTTGCATTAGAAAAATCTTTCTCAAATCGCAAGATATTACCAACTTCCGCACCACGCCAACCATAGATTGATTGATCATCATCACCAACGCAACAAATATTCTGCTTATCTTGAGCGAGCAAACGAAGCCACATATATTGCGCGGTGTTGGTATCTTGATATTCATCAACCAAAATATACTTAAATTTGCGATGAAATTCCGCCAAAATATCAGTATGATTTTTGAATAAATTTATGCATTTAAGAATTATATCTCCAAAATCTATCACATTAAGAATTTCAGATTTCTTCTGATATTTCTTATAAATTTCTGCTGCTAAATCACTATCATCTGTAAGGTTTTCAGGGTTAATAGCTCTATCTTTCCAGCGATTAATTTGAGCTATAATTCCCTTAGGATTAAACTTTTTTTGATCAATTTCCATCTCCGTCATAATTTCTTTAATCAAGCGAAGTTGATCATCTGAATTTATAACGGTGAAGTTTTCTTTTAAGCCCACAAGAAGTGGATATTTCCTTAAGATTTTAAGGCTTATAGAGTGGAAAGTTCCAAGCCAAAGCCCTGCTGAAATATCGCCAACCATTTGATGAATTCTATGCTCCATCTCTTTTGCAGCCTTGTTTGTGAAGGTAACCGCTAGGATTTGACTTGGCCAAGCCAAACGATTTTGCAATATAAACGCAATACGAGTTGTTAGCACTTTCGTCTTACCAGTGCCAGCCCCCGCTAAAACTAATAAAGCCCCTTCAGTGTGGCTTACTGCCTCAAGTTGCTCAGGGTTTAGTGAAGATAAAATTTGATTAAATTGATGCATTAAAAAAGTAAAAAAGAATGTATAAAAAATATTTTCTAATTTAACCAATTCAAATTTTTTTGCTAGACAATCTTAAAGAATTTAGAATTACAACTAAGGAAGATAAACTCATTGCGATTGCTGCCCAAAGTGGCGTCATAAAGCCAGAAATTGCATAAGGGATTGCCAAAATATTATAAAAAAATGAGAGATAAATATTCTGCTTAATTAAATTTCTAGCCCTTTTTGAAATTAAAATTACATCTAAAACTGGCTTTAATTTTGCACCTTTGAAAATTATATCAGCATAATTTTGAGTTATATCAACCGCATTACCAGGCGAGATTGAAACATCGGCGAAAGCTATGGAAGGTGCGTCATTCAAGCCATCACCTACCATAATTATTTTGTGATTTTTTTCTTTCAGAGATTTTACAAAACTATATTTTTCTTCTGGCAATTTTTCATAAAAATATTCAGTAACACCAAGCTGATTTGCAATATTTTCAACATTTTGTTTTATATCACCTGAGAGTATAATCGGCTCTAGGCCAAGCCTTTTTATACTATCAATCGTTTGTTTTGCATCAACTCGAAGCCTATCTTCCAACTTAAAAATTTTAATATTATCAGATATTTTTAACGCAATTAAATTGGCAAAATTTTCTGATGAATTATTTTCAACACTGCACCAACTTGGCTTACCAAGTCGAATTTGAGTATTATTAAAATAAGCCTCTAAGCCTTGCCCTTGATATTCCTTAACTTCAAGATTGTAAATCTGCCCACTATAGCTTTCAGCGATAGCTTTTGAAAGCATATGCGAGCTTTTTATCGCTAGGGAAGTTGCAATTTTCAGCTCCTCCTCAGTGAAATCTGAAAGATTAGAAATCTTGAAATTCCCTTCGGTAAGCGTTCCGGTTTTATCAAAAATTATTTTATC
>JANRLM010000044.1 GCA_033762595.1 Rickettsiales bacterium | reverse complement strand
TCTTCAGATAAATTTTTCAACTTACTAAAATCACCAATAAATTTATTTATTTGATTAGAAATGTTTTTATCAGGAAATCTTAGATAATAACTATTGATATTTTCGTTTTTAAGACTTTCTGGAAGTTTATTTAACTGCTCTAACATTCCTTCACAATTAAAATCTTTATATTTTCCTAGTATTACGCATCTTGCATATTTGCCTTTGTAATCATCGGGATCGGTATCATGAACGGCTTTATAAAAATTATTTTCTATCTGCAGTGCCTTTTTATAGAATTCGTAGACGGAATAGTTGGAATTCTGTAATGATTTTAGTTGATTGATATAATCTTGAAATTTTGATTCAATTTCATTCATATTTTATTTATCATCATGTGAGAAAATATCCTTTTCAGGCCATCCCATAATATCAAGTTTTGCTCTAGAAGGCAAGAAATCAAAGCATTTTTTAGCAATTTCTAATCTTCCTTCTTCTTCAAGTAATTTTGTTAGTTTTGCCCTTATATTATGTAAATATAAAACATCATTAGCTGCATATTCAATTTGTTTGGAATTAAGCTTTCCTGCCCAATCTGAACATTGGGCTTGCTTATTGAGTTCAACCCCTAGCAGTTCTTTGGTAAGCTCTTTCAACCCGTGTTTATCAGTGAATGTTCTAACTAGTTTGCTTGCAATTTTAGTGCAGAAAATATTTGTAATATCTACTTCAAGAAAAATATTGATTGCCGCAATATCAAACCTGCCATAATGCATAATTTTAACGCGAGATTTTTCAGAGAGAATTTTCTTCAAATTTTTTGCTTTAGAAAAATCAGGCTTAGGAAATTGCACCAAATGTGCATCGCCCGATCCATCAGAAATTTGCACCACACATAGCCTATCACGCTGAAAAATATTCAAGCCTCTTGTTTCGGTATCAACTGCTATATCGCCTTTTAATTTTATATTTGAAGGCAAATCATATTGGTGGAGGTAATTAGTCATTTTGTAAGTGGATTAGTTTTCTAACTTGTTATAAGTAATAATTTCTGTAAGCTGAGATTGGTATTTCGCCTTATTTTGAGCGTATCCATCTAAATGTCCAGCAAGCTTCAGACCATTAATATTAGAGCCTAAATTTTTTCTAGCAATACGAAAATTTTGATAAGCAGAATTTGTATTTAAGTTATGAACATAATTTTCAACTGCATCTTTTGGGCTATCAAAGAAAGCGTAATTTGAATTTCTATTGGAACAATTTGAAGAGTTACATTTCATTCCAAAAAAATTAAACCCCTCCCTTGCCAGCTTAGAACTGCCCCAACCAGATTCCAAAGCACCTTGAGCAATTGCCAGAGATTCTGGTATTATATTTATTTTTGAGAGAAGCTCATCTCGCTTTGCTTTATTGCTAATATTAAAATTCTGAACTTTATATTTTACTGCAAGATTATTTATCCATTTTCTTTCATTATCTGTAAGCGGAAAACCATTTTCAAATCTTTTGAAAACATAAATTAAAGAATTTCTTTCATTAAGAATTTTTTGATTAATTTCAGCGGTTGCATTACCAACGCTGCTTATAAACTGCCTTTTTTTGGGATTATTAACATTCGCAACAACCTTACTAATATATTGATTTCTATTAATATTAGTTACAGATTTTGGTGGCTTAGAAAATAATAAAGGACTTGATTTGAAATCCTGATCTTTTTTAACATTCAAACTTGCGGGCTTAGAAGCAATTTTTTCTAAAGGGCTTACCGAAATATTATTTCCAATATAATTTCTTGGGTTTGCTATAGCTTGAATGGGCTTGATTATTGGCTGAGTTAAGTAATCTAAGCCCTCAATGGTTTTATCTGCAACATCTGATATAATTGCTAAATCAAAGGGTTTTTCTTTCTTTTTATTTTCCGTTGCACTAAGCAAATCATCATTTTCAAATAAATTTTCTTGCTTCTGAGTTGGTTTTTTGACTTCATATAGTGGCTTAGATGGGATAACCTCAACCAAATCATATTTACCTCTAATTTTTTTATTAACCTCATTATCTTTCCACTCGGTCTTAATTCTAGAAATAGCCTTTTCAATGCTGGAATTATCTTTAGATTTAGAATCTTTAACTTTATCAACTTCAATATTCTTTGTAATAATTTTAGAATCAGGAACTATATTTGAGATAGAATTTGGGCTTAGGCTAATTTCTTCTATTGGAATCTTAATATTTTCAGGCTCAATTTCTAAATTAGGAATTTTAGCCTTTTCAGTTTCTATATTGCTTTTTTTGCTCGTAATAATTTTTTCACCTTTTTCTTTATAAAGGTTTTTATATACTGCATTTGCTAAAATTATTGCTAATATAATTACAATTAAAAAACGCATAATTAAACTTTATTTTGCGGTTTCTAGCCAAATTTACATTAAAATGCAAGAACTTAATAGAAATAATGCAAGCAAAAAACCCTCTACGATTGAACAGAAAAAAGTAACAAATCCGCTAAAATCCTTTTGGGTAACTGCAAACGCAGGAACTGGCAAAACTAAAGTTTTGATTGATAGATTAATGAGCCTTATTTTCTATGAAAATAACCCTGAGAAAATTCTATGTATAACTTTCACAAAAGCTGGTGCAAATGAGATGATAGAAAGGCTTACCAAAGAATGTAGGCGATATATAAACCTTTCGGAAGATGAAATAAAATCAGAAATTTCAAATAATCTTGAGATAAATATTAATAAGCTAGATTTCAAAAAAATCAGAAAAACTCTTAATAAAATCATTGATAACCCTAATTTAATAAAAATTCAAACCATACATTCTTTATGCGGTTCAATTTTGAAGAACTTCCCTTTAGAAGCTGGAATTGTGCCTTTTTTTGATGTTATTGACGAAATAAAAGCAAAAGAGTATTTAGAAAAATCTTGGCAAAATTTAATCAATAAAAAGCCAGAAAATGCTAACGAAAACCTAATTTTTCTTCTACAAGAAAACGCCCCCAACTCTATTAGAGGCTTGTTAATAACACTCCTTTATAACCAAGATAAAATTGATGAAACCCTTAAAAATTATAAAAGCGTAAACGAATATATTTCAAACCTTTCTAAGCAGTTAGACGTTGATTTAGATTTCAATTTCATTGAAAATTTCTTTAATACAAAATCAGAAATCTTGGAAAAATTTGCACTTATTTTACAAGTAAATTCTAGCGATAGAGATAAAACAAATTCCAGTAAAATCTTAAATGCAATTAAAAACTCTGATTTTTACGAAATTGAGAAGATTTTTTCAAATAAATTAGAGGGTGCAAAAGTGGTAAAAAATAATGGCACAGCTCTAGATTTACTTGAGGAGATAAGATTTTCTATAAATTTATATTCTGATAATATTAAAACTCAAAACCTTCTAAAAAAAACTTATTCTTATCTTAATATTTTTGAGGAATTTTCTAAATTTTATAATTCTCTTAAAAACGCAAATTATCAACTTGATTACAATGATTTGATAATCAAAACACAAAAATTACTTGATAATTCTGAGTTTGCAAGCTGGGTTTTATATAAATTAGATGGCGGTATAAATCACATTTTAGTTGATGAAGCCCAAGATACCAGTCCTGCCCAATGGAATATTGTAAAATCTCTCACATCAGAATTTTTTGTTGGAGAAACAAATATAAATAAAAATAGAACAATTTTTGTAGTTGGCGATGAAAAGCAATCTATCTTTAGTTTTCAAGGGGCTGATATTGAAAATTTTTATGATGTAAAAAATTATTTTTCTCAGAAAATAAAAACTTCAAATAATTTTGAATTAGAAAAAATATCACTAAATCTATCATTTAGAAGCCTTCCAGCTATTCTAAATTTTGTTGATAAACTCTCTGAAATTCCAGAAATAAAACATGCAATTTCTGAAATTGAAATCCTTCATAAGCCAAGCAGATTAAAGCATTTCGGATATGTTGAAGTTAATAATTTAATTGTAGAAGAAAAGAAAGAAAAAGCAGAAATTATAAATTGGTATCTAGCAGATGATTATGAGGAAAGTCCAGATAATAAAAATCTACAACTAGCAAAAAAAATCACTGAAAAAATTGATAAAATTGTAAATGAAACCCATATTTTGCCCAGCACTTTAAACCAAGCAAAGGCCTCAGATATAATAATATTATTTAGAAAAAGGAATGAAGAATTAATCAATTTTGTTGAAGTAGAATTGCAAAAAATTGGTATTAAATGCTCAGGGCTAGATAAAGCGATTATCAACGAAAATGTTGCAATTCTAGATTTAGTTTCCGCAATAAAATTTATTATAAATCAAAATGATGATTATAATACCGCTTGCCTTCTTAAAAGTTGTTTTATTGGTGTTTCAGAAGAAGTTTTGCAAGAAATTTGCATTGGCAGAAATGAAAAATCTATCTATAAATTTCTACAAGAAAATTCTAATAAGCAAGAATATAAAAGCTCACTTGATTTTTTAAGTATTCTTGAAAAAAATAAATTCATTAAACCTTCAGATTTATCATTCTATTTGCTTGAAACACTTGGGTTTAAGAAAAATTTTATCTCTAATTTTGGTAATAAGGCATCAGAAATTTTTGAAGAATTTTTTGCAATTCTTAACTCATTTGAAAGAAATGAAAATATTTCTCTAACAAATTTTATAAATTGGTTTGAAAAAAATTCATCTGAAATAAAAAGGGTAAGCAAATCTGAAAATCAAGTTAGAATTATGACTTGCCATTCCTCTAAAGGCCTTGAAGCGCCAATAGTTATCATAGCTGATTCCGCCTCAGAAACTAAAAATGATAGTAACTATTTTATAGATAAAAATTATATTTTTGCTGGAATTTCTGCACAGAATAAATGTAATTTTATAAAAGGCTTACAGGAATCTGATACTAAAAAAGATTTCAATGAGTCAATGCGTTTGCTTTATGTTGCTTTAACAAGGGCAAGAGATGAATTATATATTTTTGGTATTAAACCGCATAATTCAAAGCAAGAATCTTGGCATCAATTTACCAGCAAGGCTATTAGTTTGCTTCCGGAAACAGAAAAATTTGAAGATAAATTTATCTATACAAATCAAGAATATATTAATTTTACTAAGCAAAAAATTAATGCGACTTATAACAATAATAATAAAATTGAAATTCCAAAATTTTTGCTAGAAAATTATATTTTTGATGATTCTGAAAATAAAATTTTACCTTCTTTACTTAATACAAAAAATTACTCACGAGATGAAGTAAATTTATCAAATGTTAATAGGGGTAATATTATTCATAAATTACTTGAAATTCTGCCAAATTTTACGCAAGAAAAATGGGCTGAATGTGCAAATATTATTTTCAATGATTTTAATTTAGATGATAAGAATTTAAGAAATGAATATTTTCTAGAAGTAGAAAAAATTATAATCAACCCAGAGTTAAAATATATTTTCTCAAAAAATTCTCTCGGTGAGGTTGAAATTTCTGGCGTGATAGAAAATAAATTTGTTAATGGTAAAATTGATAGATTAATCATAGATGAAGCTAATAAAACCGCAGTAATAATTGATTTCAAAACTCATCAAAAAATAAAAAATGAAAATTCCCTGCTAGAAAATTATCAACCTCAGATGAAATTATATTATGAGTTGATCAGGCTTTCATATCCAGACTTTTTTGTAAAAACAGGGCTACTTTTTACTGCACTGAACAAAGTAATTTTTTATAATTTTGATGAATAACATATAGTCTCTCTCCCCTTTTATAAGGGGAGAGAGAGGGGTGAGGGGATCGGATTTATTGATTTAACAAATATTATTCTTATTAAAATGAAATTTATAATTTCATTTTATTTAAGCCCTCACCCTAGCACTCTCCCAAAGGGAGAGGGAAAAAATAATAAAATAATTTTGATGAATAAAAATGTAAAAATTGCGAAGATATTATTACCCCTACCATTCTCTGAAGGCTTTGATTATTCTATCCCTGAAGAAATTTCTCTTGAAAAAAATGATTTAGTTTTTGTGCCATTTGGTAAAAAAATTCACATAGGTTTAGTGTTAGATATTTTGGAAATTCCAAAGCCAGAATTTCAGCTAAAGCCCATTAAAAATACTCTAAAAAATGAAAATTTTGAACTGCAAAAATTTTCTGATGAATTTGTAAATTTTCTTAAGAAACAGGCGGAATATTATTTAACCCCACTTGGAAAAGTTTTTGCACTTACTATTTCTGAGAAATTTTTTAAGAAAGTAAAAGAAAGAAAAGCCAGAGAAAAGCCTCTTAAAACCTTTAATAAGGCTGAAGTTCAATTAAACGACGAACAAAAAGAAGTCTATGATTTTTTACTAGAAAAATTGCAGAAAAATGATTTTTCAGTCTGCCTTTTAGATGGAATTACTGGTAGTGGAAAAACAGAAGTTTATTTTGAAATTGTAAAGCGAAACCTTGAGGAAGGCAGGCAATCCCTAATTCTTTTGCCTGAAATTTTACTCAGCACGCAAATAATTAAAAGGTTTGAGAATTCTTTTAATCAAACGCCGGTAATCTGGCATTCTGAAGTTACCGAAGCACAAAAACGTAAGAATTATTTTAGAATTGCATCTGGTGAGGCGAAAATTGTAATTGGTGCAAGATCAGCCCTCCACTTGCCATATAAAAACCTTGCAATAATTATCTGTGATGAGGAACACGATAACAGCTACAAACAGGAGGAGCAAACAATTTATAACGCCCGTGATATGGCGATTTTGCGATGTTCGCTTGAAAAAACTCTCTGTATTTTGGCAAGTGCAACGCCTTCTATTGAGACATATTTTAATGCTATTAAAGGCAAATATCATCACTTAAAATTATCAAGCAGATACTCAAAAATTTCCCTGCCAGAAGCAGAAATTATTGATATGCGAGAGGAAAAATTGCCTGCAAAATATTTTATTTCTGAGCGAGTAAAACAGGAAATCATTGATAATATTTCAAATAACCTGCAAACGCTTTTATTCCTTAATAGAAGAGGTTATGCGCCGCTTCTGCTTTGTGGGAAATGTGGGTTTCGCTTTGAATCGCCAGATACTTCTTCATGGCTGGTTCTGCATAAAAATGAGAAAGGTGAATTTTATTTAGAGTGCCATCATACAGGTTTCCGAATGCCACTTCCAAGCAAATGTCCAGCCTGCCAAACTGAAAACAGCTTTAGAAGTTGTGGCCCCGGTGTTCAAAGACTTTCTGAGGAAGTGAAAGAAATTTTTCCGAATGCTCGCATTGCGGAGCTTTCATCTGATAGTTTTTCTTCATTCAAAAAAGCACAGGAATTCATTCAAAAAATTGAGGCTGGTGAGGTTGATATAATCATTGGCACACAAATAATTGCAAAGGGGCATCACTTTCCAAACTTAAAATCGGTTGCGATTATTGATGCGGATTTAGGCTTGGATTTTACGGATTTACGAGCTTCCGAAAAGGTTTTTCAAGTGCTTCATCAGGTTTCAGGCAGGGCCGGAAGGGAGAATATTAAGGGCAAAGTTTTAATTCAAAGTTATCTTCCCAATAACCCTGTAATCAAGACGATTGCTGCTAACGATAGAGATAGGTTTTTATCACTTGAAATTGCTGAGCGAGAAAACTCTCACCTTCCGCCATTTTCAAGGCTGGTTGCGATAATAATTTCTTCAGAAAATGATATTCAGGCGATGGAATTTGCTTCACTAATTGTTAAAAATTTTGAGCAAATAAATGAAGTTGAAATTTTTGGAGCATCAAAGGCGATTTTCCATAGATATAGAGGCGAGTTTAGATATAGAATTTTGTTGAAATCAGCCAAAAATTTTAAGTTACAAAATTATATAAATAACAGCCTACAAAAAATCAAAACCCCAAAAAACATCAAGGTTAAAATTGATGTTGACCCTTATAGCTTTAGTTGAATCAAGTTAAAAGGTAACTATTCACCCTAAAAAAATTAACTTTTTTAATGGTTTTTTAACCTTTTTTAGCTAAAATTACTAATTATTAATAAAATATTAGTTTTTATGGGATTTTGGAATTGGCTTACTGGTCCTTCTGATCAACTTCAGCATGGTGATAGAATAAGACAAGAACAGGCTAAAGAAGATGCTAATAGAAAAGCTGCCCAAGATGAAGCTGCAGGTAAGAAATTTCTAGCAAATGGGCTAGAGCTATTTGGAAAATTATTTAAAGAACTAAGTAAGATAAGGGAAGAACTTGCTGAAATAAAAAAAAATCAAAGCACTGCAAAACCTTCAGAAAATAAAGTTTCAGACACTAAAAATACTACACCATCTAAAACAAATAAGGATTCCCGTGGGTTTATAAAATTTTCCTCGGGGTTACTTATTCTTATTACTGGATATTTTTTATTATCAAAGGCCGCGAAACAGTATTTTAATATTGAATTGCCAATTTTCGGTAATGAAAATCCACATTCAAATAATACTGATATTCCAACTAATGGAAGTGGTGAAATATATGACCCCAGAAGGCCAAATGGTAACAAGCACCCTGAAGGCAAAATAACTGCAGATTCAACACCTGAAAAAGCACATAGCCTGCAAATTATATGTAAATTGGATGATATACATAACAGCAATACCCTAAATAGCATATTATCTATGGGGGATGATGCATTTAATGATGTTTCAAAAGCTAATGAAACAAAGAAAATGTTAAAATTTATATTTAATAACAAATATAAATTTGAAACTTCAGATGGATCTTTTTACGAAAAAACCATTATGCAAATGTATAAAGATAATCCCAATTTAGGTGAATCGCTGAAACCAATAATTGATATTGCAATTGGTAATTTATCGAATCTTGCAATAGGTGAAATTAATAAATTAAATAATTTTAGCTCAACTTTGAATAATGGCAAAATTGGAAATGTATATGATATAAATCTACTAATAATAGATATGTACAAAACAACACATGAACATTCTTTGGAAAGATAAAAAATTTTATCTTAAACAGATCCAAATTTACCTAAGCAAATCTTTATCAATGAAGATTTCACCAGTTTTGTCGCCGGAGAGGGCGATTCTGTAAACTTGAAGATTTTCTAAAGTTCGCTGAACATAATTTTGCGTTTCGCTGAATGGAATAAGCTCTACCCAATCAATCACCTGCTCAAGAGAGTTGAATTTTCTAGGGTCACCGAAGCGATTAATCCACTTTTGAACATTCCCCTCACCTGCATTGTAAGATGCAAAAGCTAACATAAAACTTCCATCAAACCTTTTTAACCTACTTGCAAGATAAGCCGCACCGAGGGTTATGTTATATCTAGGGTCACTAATGAGCCTATCTTTTCTATATGGAAGGCCTAGCTGCCTTGCAACCATTTGTGCGGTTGCAGGCATTATTTGCATCAGACCCCTCGCACCTGCTGGGCTCAATGCACCAACATCAAACTCAGATTCCTGCCTCATAATTGCAAGAACAGCGGCTTCTTCAGGGTTTTTAACGGGAGTGCCATTAACGGTTTCTAGCTTAAATAAAGGGAAAAGAGAATTGATAACAACTTCTTTTTTGATTTTATAAATTTCTTTAGCAACCCTTAGTGCGTAATCATATCTGCCACGCTCCAAGCCCATTTGAGCAACCAAAACCCGCTCACCTGAAGTTTGAGCTGCTGCTGCTGCTGCGATTATAAATTCTTTGCCATAACCATTTTCACCAATCATATTTAGAATATAAGCCGCTTTAGCGAGTTCATTATTTCTATAATTCGCCAAATCTTCAGAGGTTATTGAAGATGCCATTGGGATTGTTGCAACACGAGAGCCTGATTTTATAACTGATAACTGCCCATAATAAACAACTGGATATTTCGCCCCTTCCCTATACCATTTCAGAGATTCAAGCCTATTGCCCTTTTCTTCGTGAGTTCTTCCAAGCCAATAAGCCCCCCTTGCGATCGAAATTGGTGCTTGTGATACATCATAAATTCTACGGAAGTGATTAACTGCTGCATCTCTATTTTTGAGATATCTAAATGCAAGCCAGCCTGCATACCATTCTGCTTCTGCGATTTTTGTTCTATCCAGTTTGATAGAGTGATCTTTAGCCATATAATAGGCTTCCACATATCTTCTTTTCTGGATTAAATCTATTACATATTTCTTGCGGATATCCCACCATTTCTCAGGGTAATCAACTTGAGAAGGAAGCATTTTAAGTAATTCCAAAACGCCATCACTCATATTTCTGTTTTGACGCCATTTGATTCGCTCAAAAATCAAACCTTGATCATTTTGTAAATTTCTTGGAACTTGAGAAAGTAAAGTTTGATAATTCTTAGAATTATTTATCAAAGCCATTCTTGCTTGATATAATTTTTTATAATCAGCACCTATATATCTTGTCATTCTTGAAGCACCGCCGAATTTCCTTTCGGTTAAAAACCTATCTAGCTTCCTCTGATAATCCCTTTCAACAAGAACTTTACCATATTTAGCGAGGAACTTCCTTTCCTCAGAAGGGTTAAAATCATAAAAATACCAAGCCTCTTTAATAAGAGTTAAAATTACCGCTTTATCAATGTTATATACATTATATTTTTTAATTAGTGCATCAGCTAATGCAATCATTCCTTTAGGTGTAAGTGGCCTTTTGAAACGCATTTTTACTTTTGATGTTGGCGTGTTTATTGCAAACCATCTTATAATTTCTTCAGGGTCAGTAGTTTCAGTAATTGCGTATTCTGCATTTTTGCGAAGCTCATCTTGCCTTGGCCAATAGGCATCATATTTTATAAAATCAGTAATTTCTTTGAATGTAGTTGAAGGTGAACCACCAACATATTCACGCCATCTAAGAATTTTTTTGATAACAGGATCAGCAGGTGGGCTTCTATCAAGTACTGAAGAACGCCAATTTTGTCTTCTAAAATCCCTTATTGAATTGCCAAGCTTTTGAACTTCATAATTATTTACTGGCCATTTATGAATATTGTTAATGTTAGCATTTGCTGAACTTTGACCAATAAATTGAATTGTAAAAAAAATTACTAATGTGTATAAAATTTTCTGCATCACTATATTAAACTATACTTAAATTTTTATGTTCCAAGGCGTTTATACTGCATTAATTACACCTTTTGAAGCCTCAAATTTAGAAAAAGTTGATTATTCAACATTTGAAAAGCTACTTGAAAGGCAGATTTCAGAAGGTATTCACGGCGTTGTTCCTTGCGGCACTACTGGGGAATCCCCAACGCTTACAAATGAAGAACACGACAAGATTATTGAGGCAAGTGTTCAAATTGTAAAGAAAAGAATTCCAGTTTTAGCAGGAACAGGTTCAAATTCTACTCGTGAAGCTATTGAAAGAACTCTTCACGCTGAAAAAGTGGGGGCTGATGGTGCTTTGATAATGACACCTTATTACAACAAACCTACACAAGAAGGAATTTTTCAACATTTCAAAGCAATTCACGATGCAACAAATATCCCAATAATTATTTATAATATCCCAGGGCGTTCCGTTGTTGATATTAAAGATGAAACAATCGCAAGAATTGCTGAATTGCCTAGAATAGCTGGATTAAAAGATGCAACCGGTGATTTATCTCGCCCAACTAATCTAAAAAAAATATTTGAAAATAATTCAAAACTAAATAGCAAAATTTTTTATCAAATGTCTGGTGATGATGAAACTGCAGTTGATTTTAACAAATTAGGTGGCGTTGGTTGTATTTCGGTTTCTTCAAATTTACTGCCAAAAATTTGTGCTGAAGTTCAAGATTTATGCAAAGCAAAAAAATTTGAGGAAGCCAAAAATCTTGATAATAAAATCTCAGCAATACACAAAGATTTATTTATTGAGTCATCACCTCAGCCAATAAAATTTGCGATGGAATATTTTGGCTTATGCTCTGGCAATTTAAGATTGCCTTTAGTGAAAATCAGTGAACAAACAGAAGCAAAACTCAAATCTACTTTGAATAAGATTGCCACTATTAATTCTTTTTAATAATCTCAAATTTTGATGTATAAATAATCTTTTCTGCTAAAGCTTAGCACTAAATATTTCAAAGGAATTAAAATGGCAAATATAGCAATTGTTTATCACAGCGGATACGGACACACCAAGAAAGTGGCGGAATTTATCGCAGAGGGCGTTAAAAAATCAGGCTCGCAAGTTAAAATATTCACAGCTGATGAAGGGATTTCAAACCTTGATGAATTAGATAATTATGATGGAATAATTTTTGGCTCACCAACTTATATGGGTTCTGTTTCCGCTAAATTCAAAGAATTTATGGATGCATCTTCAAAGAAATGGTTCACTCAGGCTTGGAAGAATAAAATCGCTGCAGGTTTCACTAACTCAGGCTCTTTAAGTGGTGATAAATTAAATACTTTAATTACTCTTTCTGTATATGCAGCTCAAAATTCTATGATTTGGGTAGGGCAAGCAGAAATGCCTGCTTCTTCTAAAGAGCATGGTGGAAAGCCAGAGCAAATTAACAGAATGGGTTCATCACTCGGGCTTATGACGCAATCTGATAATGCATCACCTGAAGTTACCCCATCATCTGGCGATATTGAAACTGCAATAATATTTGGCAAAAGAGTAGCAGAAATAACTCAAAACATGATATCTAAATAGCACTTTTTTTAATACACTCTAAAACAATACGATAAATCCATTAAAAAAATTAATTGAATTTTAACCAATTTTAATGTATTGTGTAAAACTTAATTAGCAAACTAAAGGCATTTTATGGAAAAAAACAGAATATTTACCTCTTCTGCGACTTCAAACTTAGCCAATGAAAACTTCGTCTTAAATAATAGAAAACCTTACGAACAATTTCCTGATTCACCACCACCTAATAATTTTATATTCACCTCAGGTGATGATTATTATTTTGGAAATAATTCAGCTGAAATATTAAATGCATTAGCTGGTAATGATAAAGTGCATGGTGCTGGCGGTGATGA
>JANRLM010000043.1 GCA_033762595.1 Rickettsiales bacterium | reverse complement strand
AAGGGCAAAATTCTTGGATAAGGCTTACAGCTTTATGGCTCGTGTGCGTGTTCCGGGCGGGGTTTGCACGCCATCCCAATGGCTTCATATGGATTGGATTGCAGATAATTACGCCAACGGCACGCTTAAATTAACCACTCGTCAGGCATTCCAATTTCACGGCATCATCAAAACTAATCTAAAAACTGCCATTGCAGAAGTTAACCAAGTTTGCCTTGATACCCTTGCTGCTTGCGGTGATGTGAACAGAAATGTAATGTGCAACCCAAACCCTTATCAATCTGAACATCATGCCGAAGCCTTGCAACTGGCTGTGGATATAAGCAATCACTTAACGCCACGCACTTCTGCTTATCACGAAATTTGGCTTGATGACGAGCTAGTTGCAGGCGTAAAAGGTGAAGATGAATTGCTTTCAGGTGCTAAAAAAACTAAATGTGATTCCCCAATAAACGCACAAAAGCCGGCATCTTCAGAGGAAGAGCCAATTTATGGCAAAACCTATCTGCCTCGTAAATTCAAGGCGGTGGTTGCAGTTCCACCTTCAAATGATGTTGATATTTACGCTCATTGTTTGGGCTTTATTGCGATAATAGAAAATAATAAAATCATTGGCTATAATGTTTCAGTTGGTGGCGGAATGGGTATGACGCATGGCGATGATACAACCTTCCCGAGAACCGCTGATATTATGGGTTTCTGCACGAAAGAGCAGGCCGTTGATGTTGCTGAAAAAGTGGTTATTGCCCAAAGGGATCTAGGAAATCGTGATGTTCGTAAGCATGCACGCTTAAAATACACCGTTGAAACGCTTGGAATTGATAGGTTTAGAGATGAAGTTGAAAAACGCCTCGGCTATAAATTAGAAAAGGCGAAGCCTTTCAAATTTGAAAATACTGGTGATAGATATGGCTTTGTGCAAGGTTTTGATAAGAAATGGCATTGCACGCTTTTCATTCAAAATGGCAGGCTTTTTGGCAAGCAAAAGCAAGGCTTGGCTGAAATTGCAAAAATCCATAAAGGTGATTTCCGTTTAACTTGCAACCAGAATGTTATTATCGCAAGCATTGATGAGAGGGATAAACCTACAATTGAAAAGCTTCTTAAAGAATATAACCTCGCAGATTTCAATCAATCTGGGCTTCGTAGAAACTCAATGGCTTGTGTTGCACTGCCAACTTGTGGTCTAGCGTTAGCAGAAAGTGAAAGATATTTACCTGATTTAGTTACCGAAATTGAAAAAGAATTTGAAAAGAATGGCATTCGTGAGGAAGATGTTGTGATAAGAATGACAGGTTGCCCAAATGGTTGTGCAAGGCCGTATTTAGCAGAAATTGGCCTAGTTGGAACAAACCCGGGGCGATATAATTTATATTTAGGTGCTGGGTTTGATGGCTCTCGCTTGAATAAGCTTTATAAAAAAGATGTTGAGGGCGTAAAAGTGCCGGAAATTCTCTCACCAATCATTCAAGATTTTGCAAAAAATCGCAATAAGGGTGAACATTTTGGTGATTTCACAATCCGCAAAGGCTATGTAAAAGCCACCACCGCTGGCAATAATTTTCATAAATAGTTTTAGTTACTTTATCTAGTAAAACTTAAAACTCCTCAAAAACTGAGCAAAATTTCTTTGAATATATTTTCCATTACTCTATAAATATTTATTATGGAAAATAACCCTAAAAATGAACAGAAAATAGTTTCTCTGAAGGCCACTAATTCAGCCTCTAATAACGCATCTGAAGCCTCAAGTAACAATCAAATTTCTGATAACATAAAATCACTGCCACAAAATTTAGAGGCTGAGCAATATTTGCTCGGTGCGTTGATGAATAATAATGAATATATCAATCGCGTTGCGGATTTTTTGCAGGCGGAAAATTTTTTTGATCCACTTCACCAAAAAATTTATCAAACAATTTTAAGCCTTAATGATAAAGGAATTATTGCTAATGCAGTGACACTCAAAAATCACTTTAATGGTAATGAGGCAATTGAGTTACAAGGCGGGGTTTCATATTTATTTCGCCTTAGTGGGCTTGGCGCTGGCATTACAAATATTAGGGATTACGGCTTGCTGATTTATAATCTTCACATAAGCCGCCAGTTAATTAATATTGCTAATGAAACCTTAGAGGATTCCTACAAAGCAACTGGTGATGAAAATGCAAGTCTTCAAATAGAAACGCCAGAAAGTAAGTTATTCCACCTTGCTTCAACGGGCTTTGGTGATAGCGGTTTTTCTCATGCGAAGTCGGCGATTTCTAATGCAGTTAAATTTGCGGATATTGCTTCAAAAGGTGGTTTTGATGGTGGTGTTACCACGAGTTTCAAATCAATGGATGATTTAATTGGTGGTTTTAATAAATCTGATTTGATAATTTTAGCAGCTAGGCCTTCAATGGGTAAAACCGCGCTTGCCCTCAATTTTGCCCTAAATGTTGCAATGCATTTGAAAAAAGATTTCACCAAAAAAATTGATGAATATCGCAAAAACCCTAAAGGAGCAACTGAGCCAACGCAAGGCTCGGTTGGTTTTATCTCACTTGAAATGTCTGCAGAACAGCTTGCAACAAGGTTTCTTTCAATCAAAACAGGGATAAATGCTTTTAATATCAGGCGTGGGCATCTCAAAAAATCTGACAATGTTGAGCAAGATGAATTTAATAAATTAATTAAAGCCTCGCAAGATTTGCAAGCCCTGCCAATTTTTATTGATGATACTCCTGCCCTTTCAATTTCGGCAGTTCGCACTAGAGCCAGAAGGCTTAAAAGAAAGCATAATCTTGAATTTTTAGTAGTTGACTATTTGCAATTAATTCACGGCACAAATAAAAAATCGCAGGAAAGCAGAGTGCAAGAAATTTCTGAGATTTCAATGGGTTTGAAGGCGATTGCGAAGGAATTAAATATCCCTGTTTTAGCTCTTTCCCAGCTTTCAAGAAAAGTAGAAGAAAGAACTGATAAAAAGCCACAACTTGCAGATTTAAGAGAATCTGGCTCAATAGAGCAAGATGCTGATATTGTAATGTTCATCTATCGTGAAGCCTATTATGAGGAACGCAAAAAGCCCTCAGAGGAGAGCTCTAATGAATTCAACGCTTGGCGTGATAAGATGGAAAAAATTGATAATATCTCAGAAATTATCGTCTCAAAAAATAGAAATGGCCCAATTGGCAGTGTAAATCTTTACTTTGATAAAAACACAACCCAATTCACTGATTACGCAGAAGAATATTGATTATGAAAATAATTATCACAGGGGTGGCAGGGTTTATTGGTTTTCATTTGGCTAAAAGCCTTCTAAAACAGGGTTTTTCAGTGTTTGGAATTGATAACCTAAATGATTATTATTCCCCAAAATTAAAACAAGATAGGCTTGAAATTCTTCGGGAAGCCTCAAATAAATTCACTTTTTATAAAGCGGATTTTTCTGATGCAAAAATTATCACTGAGATTTTTCAACGGCATCAAGATGCAAATCATTTAATTCATTTAGGAGCACAGGCAGGCGTTAGATATAGCCTTGAAAACCCAATCGCATATGCAAATAGCAATTTGCTTGGGCAGGTGGTGATTTTTGATAATGCGATAAAATATCTCAAAAATATTCCAAAAATTATTTACGCTAGCTCAAGCTCAGTTTATGGCAATCAGCAAAAAACACCTTTTAGTGTAACAGATGATGTTAGCAAGCCAGTTTCGCTTTATGCCGCCACCAAAAAATCTTGCGAGTTAATTGCAGAAAGTTTTTCTCATACTCATAATTTGCATTCTGTTGGCTTACGCTTCTTCACCGTTTACGGCGAATATGGCAGACCAGATATGGCTTATTGGAGTTTCTCTCAAAATATTCTTGAAGGTAAGCCAATCAAATTATTCAACAACGGCAATTTGGAACGGGATTTCACTTATATTAATGATATAATCTCTGGTTTAGTAGGGGTTATTCATATTGAAAATAACCCTGAAAACAAGCACAGAATTTATAATCTTGGCAATAATAAGCCAGTAGCACTTAAATATTTCGTTGAGATTTTGGAAAAAAACCTCGGCAAAAAAGCTGTAATAGAATTCGCCCCTATGCAAAAAGGCGATGTTTACAAAACTTACGCTGATATAAAAGAATCTCAAAAAGATTTTAACTATAACCCCAAGACTTCTATTGAAGAAGGTTTAGAAAAATTTGTTAAGTGGTTTAGAAATCAATAATTCCTCTGCCTGAAAGATAGGGCTTCGGCGATGTGAGGCTTTTCAATAATTTCGTTTTCTTCCATATCGGCAATAGTGCGGGCAGTTCTTAAAACTCTTGTGTAGCCTCGCATTGAGAGGTTTAGGGCTTCCGCCCCTTTTTGTAAAATATTTTTTGCTTCATCGGTTGTTATACAAAATTTTTCAATATCATTGCCTTGTAAATCAGAATTAGTTTTATAATCAGTTTCTTTATATCTATTTCGTTGAAACTCCCTGCATTTGAGCACTCTACTTTTGATGGTTTTGGAACCCTCGCCATTGGTTAAATTAAAAGCCTGATGAGCATTTTGCTGAGAAACTTCAATATAAATATCAAATCTATCAAGAAGTGGTCCTGAGATTTTTGCCTGATATTCATTCGCACATTTTGGTGCACGTGAGCAGGCCTTCGCAGCATCATCTAAATAGCCACATTTACAGGGGTTCATTGCGCCAATTAGCTGAAATTTCGCTGGGTAAGTTATATGAGAATTCACCCGAGAAATACTCACTTCTCTGGCTTCCAGCGGTTGCCTTAAGGAATCCAAAACTTGCCTTGGAAATTCAGGAAATTCATCAAGGAACAAAACACCATTATGAGAAAGTGAAACTTCACCCGGCTTTGCACGAGTTCCACCGCCAATCATCGCCGGCATTGAACAATTATGATGCGGTGATCTAAACGGCCTTTTGGTAACTAAATTTCCGCCTTTAATATTACCTGCAATTGAATGAATCATACTTGTTTCAAGAATTTCCTTTGGCTCTAACTCTGGCAGAATACCTGCTAATCTAGAGGCTATCATTGATTTTCCTGAACCAGGTGGGCCACTCATTAGTAAATTATGCCCCCCTGATGCCGCGATTTCTGCCGCTCTTTTTGCGGTTTCCTGTCCACGAATATCAGCAAAATCAGGATATTTTATATTATTGCTTTCCTCTAAATTTGGTTTGAAATTTGGCCTTCCTATGATTTGCATTCCTTTGAAATGGTTAAGAAGTTCGGTGATGGTTTTAACCGCTAGAATATCTAAATCTTCGCCCGCCCAGCAGGCTTCTTCAGCGTTTTCCTTAGGGCAAATTAAACCTTTATTTTCTCCAAGTGCAGATATTGCCGAGGGCAAAACGCCACTAACGCCAATCACGCCAGCATCAAGAGAAATCTCACCAAGTGCGTAATATTTTATAATCTCAGATTGCGGCAGTAAATTCATCTGCGTTAGCAAACAGAGAATAATTGGGAGATCATAATGGCTACCTTCCTTGAAGACATCAGCTGGCGATAAATTCACAACTACCCTTTTAGCAGGGAAGCTCAAACCTAGTGATGAAAAGCAGGCTCTAATTCGCTCACGAGATTCAGCAACTGATTTATCTGGCAGGCCAACCACGCTAAAATTGACCATTCCAGAGGAAATTTGGCACTGCACATCAACTGGAATTGTCTCTATTCCATTGAATGAAAATGTGTTGATATGTGCAACCATCGGTTTTAGGAAAGTAAAATTTCAATACAAAATTGATACAATATTATGAAGGGTTTTCAATTTATTTTGTTAGAAAGTAAATTCTAAAGATTCCAACTTCATCTAGTTTAGTTGGTTTGTAATTAAGCTTGCGGAAATATTCTTCATCTAAACTTCTTGTTATAAAAATAACTTCTTCTGCATTATTTTGAAGTTTATATTTCAAATCAAAATGATCATTCACAGAATTTGAGAAATTTAGCTTGTAAATAATCTGTGGGGTTTTCCCTTCTCTTAATGCATAAGTAAGTGGAGCGATAATTTTTCTTTCATCACTTGCAATTAATGCTTCGGGGTAAATTTCTTGATATTCTTTTATTTTTTCAACTGGTTGATACCAAATATAGAGCCTTTCTAGCGGGTTTTTCTTGAGATTAAGATTTGTTATAAGTGTTGGCTTTACTGAAATAACGCCAAAAATTAAAAATAAAACAACAGAAATTGTGAGCCATAATTTGAGGAAAAAATCCATATTTTTTCTAACTAAATACCAAGCAATTAAAATTGAAATGCCAATATAAGCAGGTGCAGACCAATGAGCTTGTGCAGAAGCAAAAAGGCTTAAAAGCAACCCTGCAATTA
>JANRLM010000042.1 GCA_033762595.1 Rickettsiales bacterium | reverse complement strand
GATACCGCATCTCACAAACACCCTTGGTATTGGGTTTCAGTTGATCAATTATATCACGCAATGAACACCGAAGCTAGAGAGGGAAACAAAAGAGGTTATTTAGTTGTAAGTGATAAACTTTAGATTATCAATAATGATATCTGCACTTTATAATTACTATTCTTTTGCCAGATTCAATTGCATAAACCAATCTGTGAACCTCATCAATCCTTCTAGACCAATAGCCCGAATATTCATGTTTTAGAGGCTCCGGCTTTCCCAAGCCTTGGAAAGGATTTCTTGAAACATCTTTAATAAGAGTATTAATTTTTTTAAGAATTTTTTTATCAAATTCTGACCAATAAATATAATCTTCCCAGCCCTGACTTGTGAAATTAACCTCCATTTTATTCATCAATTAGCTTCTTTTTGAAGATTTTACCTTTTTTGTGATCAGAAATTGAATTTAGCAATTTTTTATGGTTATTGCCAGAGGCTTTCAAATGCTCAGTTTCACTCCACCTATTCCACTCAGAAAGCGGAACTAAAACAACCGCCTCACCATTTCTTCTAGTAATTGCCGTAGGTTCAAAATTATTAAGAACGGAATCTAGCAGAGCCTTTAAATTATTGCGAGCTACTGTAAAGGAAACTATTTGCATATGTTAAAATGTCCATAAAATTGTTCGTATAAATGACATTATAACATAAATATTAATATAACTCAACAGCTTAAATCAAAATATTTTTTCCAACAAAATAGTATCTTCACGCTCTGGGGAGGTTGAGATTGCTGAGATTTTAACACCAATTAACTCTTCCAATTTTTTAATATAAGTGATAGCATTTTTTGGAAGATTTTCTAAATTTCTAACATTTGCAGTGGTTTCACCCTTCCAACCTTTCATCTCTATATATTTAGCCTTTGCTTTGGCTTGAAGCTCCGGAAGTGCTGGAAGATAATCATACTCCCTGCCCTCAATTTCATAAGCATAACAAATTTTGATTGTTTCAAATTCATCTAAAACATCAATTTTGGTAAGAACAATTCCATTAACGCCAGAAATCAAGCAAGATTGACGAGTTAAAACCGCATCAAACCAGCCACATCGGCGTTTTCTGCCTGTAACCGTTCCAAACTCCCTACCTCTCTGCCCCATTAATTCGCCATCATCATTTTCTTGTTCAGAAGGGAAAGGCCCGCTGCCAACACGAGTTGTATAGGCTTTTGCGATGCCTAAAACTTTTATTTCACTCAAGCCCAAGCCACTGCCAGTGAAAGCCTGAGCAGGGTTAGTGTTTGAGGAGGTAACAAAAGGATAAGTGCCGTAATCAATATCAAGCAGAATACCTTGTGCACCTTCAAAGAGAATTTTCTTGCCTTGCTTTTTATATTCCGCAAGTAACTTCCAAGCAGGTTTTGCAAATTTCAAAATTTTCGGGGCGATAGATTTTAAGAAATTCATTGTTTCATCAGAATTAACTAAATCAAAACCTGCTGATTTTCTGAATAAATTGTGATGCTCAAGTAATGCATCAACTTTATTTTTAAGCGTTGAGAAATCTGCTAAATCGCAAACTCGGATAGTTCTTCTGCCCACTTTATCTTCATAAGCGGGCCCAATTCCACGGCCTGTAGTGCCGATTTTATTATTGCCTTTATTGTTTTCAGATGATTGATCGGCAAGTTTATGAATTGGTAAAATCAAACAAGCATTTTCCGCAATGATAAGATTTTTTTCATCAATGGTAACGCCTTGTGATGAAATTTTTTCAATCTCATCAAGCAAAGCCTGCGGATCAATCACAACGCCATTGCCAATAATTGAGATTTTATTTTTGCGAACAATTCCAGATGGAAGCAGAGAAAGTTTATAAACTTTGCCATCAATTACAAGTGTATGCCCTGCATTATGACCACCCTGAAACCGCACTATAACATCAGCTTCCGCTGATAGCCAATCAACAATTTTACCTTTACCTTCATCGCCCCATTGAGCGCCAATCACTGCATGTATAGACATATTAGAACAGATTATTTATTTCAAACCTGTTCTTTATACATTTGATTTTTTCAATTTCAATCAATCAAATTTTTACAAGAAATTTAATGATTTGCTAACCTTAATATGTTACAAATTATATAATAAATAGTATAAATAGAATATTTTTGTTATGCATCTTCCAAAAACATTAGCAGAATTATCTCTAGCATATTTTGATGAGCAATATGCTAGCAAAGATTTAGAAAGGCAATTCTGGGATTTTAGCTCAGGTGTTGGCATTTTTCCTAAAGGAGTTCTTGATGGCAAAGAGGTTATTACATTTTCATCAAATGACTATCTCGGTTTAGCCACCAATGAAAAGTTTGTAAGTCAGGCGATAGAAGTTGTTAAAATTAGAGGCGTGGGTTCAGGTGGAAGCCATAATTTAGGTGGCAGATACCCAGAATTATCAGAGTTAGAGCATCAAATAGCAAGCGTGTATGAAAGAGATGGGTCTGTTATTTTTGGGTCAGGATATGATGCAAATATGGAAACGCTAAAGATGCTAGCAAAAATATATGATAACAAGCTAGTATTTGTAAGCGACCAGTTAAATCACAGGTCAATTATTGAGGGTATGAGAGGGCTTCCAAAGGCTATCTTTACTCACAATGATATGGAGGATTTAGAAAGAGAACTTAAAAAGGTAAAAACCACTTATCCAAATTCAAAGCCTATAATAGTTTTTGAGGGCATATATTCAATGGATGGTGCAATGCCAAATATAAGAGATATAGTGGAGCTTGCTAAAAAATATGATGCTCTAACCATAGATGATGAAGTTCATGCAGTTGGTTTATACGGTTCTCGAGGGGGGGGGATATGTGAAAGCTCTGGTGTAAGGGATGATATTGATATTATAATTGGAGGCTTTGGCAAGGCTCACGGCTCAAAAGGTGGTTTTGTAATAGCGGACAAGGCTTTTACAACAGCGATGAAAATGTCGCCTTCTTATATTTTTACATCAACAGAGCCACCAATAATTACATCAACAGCCTTATTTACATCAAAATATTTGATGGATGAAAATTGTCCTGAAAGAGTTTCGCACAGAGAAAATGTAGCATTTGCAAAACAAGTTTTTACGAAAAAGAAACTGCCATTTTTAGACTTTGGAGGGCATATAATACCAATAATGATTGGTGATAAAAAAGAAGGCATTAATGATGCAACAGAAGCCAAAGCAGTAGCTCAAGATTTATTAGAAAAAGGTTATTTATGCAGACCAGTTTTTCACCCTTCTGTTCCTATTGGTGAAGCAAGATTGAGGATTATAGTTAATGCTTCGCATACAAAGGAGCATATACATGGGTTAGCAGAAGCTCTTGAACAAGTTTTATCTAAACATAATATAATAGGAAAAAGAGAGGGCATAGCCTTATGCACTGAATTTTTTTGCTTTGCTGAAAAACAAATATTAAAAAAACAAAATGAAAAACACTAAATTCAATATAAAAAATACTGATAAGATTTTACTGGAAAAAAGTGATTTTATTATGTTGCTTACCTCTCAATCTACTAATGATAGTGGTGAAAATTATTATGCATTTGTTAGAGCTAATAAAAAGGGAATTGAAGATTATAATAAGGCTATAGAGCAAGGCTTAACTATAGAATTCAAAAACTTTGGCGAAGTTTTGCTTGAAGGAAAAGGTGAACCTACAGAGCTTGAAAAAATATACATAAAAGAAAAGTTCTCAAAAATTTAAATAAAAAAATTTATAATCTTTTGCAAAAAAATCACAAAAAAATAATTCAAAATTTTTTGTTAAATTATTATTGACTAAACAATTTATAAAATGCTAAAAATAACTATATATAGTGTTTATCAATTAATAATATTACAATATCTTGTATGCAAGAGATTTCAATACTTTCAAGAAAGCCAGTATCATTTAGAAAAGCAAATAGCTCAAAAATTTTAGATAGGTTGCCTTCAACGCCACATAAATCAAAGAAAAATTTTTCATCAAAAATTGCAGAGCTAGAAAATGAAATAAGTTTGCTTACCTCGTATTCTTCTGACACTATATATCGCCTTGATTATAGAAATATGAAATATGATTATATTTCACCAGCCATCAAAATGTTGCTTGGTTTTACTGCACAAGAAATGAAAAATATTAATTTTCGCTCACTAATTGTTGAAACAAAAATAGTTACTGATGGATTTAGAAAAATTGATTCTTTTGACGAGCTTGAAAAAAAACGCATCGCAGGTGATATTGGCAAGTGGCAAGCTGATTATTTAATCCGCACTAAAACTGGAGATAAAATTTGGGTTTCCGATGTTTCTTGGCCTTGGTTTGATGCTAACGGCAAGGTAATTGGCTCAGTTGGCTCACTTCGCGATATTGAAGATAGGGTAAAAATGGAGCTTCAATTAGAGCAAAGAATTAAAGACTTAACTATTAAAGATACACTTACAGAACTTGATAACAAACAGAAATTTGATGAAAATCTTGAAAAAGAATTCAAGCGGGCAACGAGAAATAAATCTGAACTTTCAATTATTTTATTTGATTTGGATAATCTTAAGAAAATAAATTTTGAACATGGCAGAGATGCAGGCGATTTACTTATTAAAAACTTTGCGAAATTATTAAAATCCTCTTTAAGAGAAACAGATTTCTTAGCTCGTTTAGAAAATGCTTTGTTTGGCTTAGTCCTTCCAGATACAGATATTAAAGGCGCATATTTTGTGGCGGAAAGACTCAGAATTGATGCGAATAGGCAGGAATTTATCTTCAAAGAAGGCAAGCAACCTATGCATTATAGCTTCTCAGCTGGAATAGCATCAGCAACTATAGACGAATCTTCAAACCCACAAGATTTATATAAAGTTGCGGATACAAGGCTCTACATTGCTAAAAACACCGGTAGAAACCAAGTTAGCATTGATGAATTAATTAGTTTTGTTAACTTATAAATAGTAACTTTTTTGCAAATAAACCTTCAATACTCTTTAATTTTCTTGAATTATACAAAAATTAATAAACAAAATTTTTCTACGAATTAGAATAGGTTGTAAATTTAATTTATAGAATTATGGCGGAAGAAAAAGATTTAGATTCTAGTGCAACAGAAAACCCAGAAGGTGAAGCTGGTAAGCCCAAATCCAAGAAAATACTAATAATTGTTATTGTTGGGGTTTTAGTTTTAGTTCTAGCAGGTGCGGGAGTGTTTTTAAGTGGAATTCTTAAAGGTGAAAAAAAGGTTGAAGAAAATGCGGAAGCACTTGTTGAAAAAATTGTCTATTTTGACATGGACGAGTTTTTAGTGAATCTAAATAACCCCGGAAATCAAGTTAGCTTCCTTAAAACAATCATAACTTTAGAGGTTCCTAACCAAGCTACTATGAATGAAATTCAGAGTAAAATGCCAAGAATAAGAGATGCCTTTCAAACTTATTTAAGGGAGCTTAGAAGCACAGATCTACAAGGCTCAGCTGGTATTCAAAGGCTAAGAGTTGAGTTACTACTCAGAGTAAATTCTATTTTAGAATCAGGCAAAGTTAATAGCGTTTTATTCAAAGAAATAATTGTTCAGTAAAAAATGGGCAGTGAAGAAAATAAAAATAATCAAGAAGATGCGATGGCCTCAATGATTGCAGAAATGGGCAATGCAGAAGACAAAACAGAAGCTCAAGATGCAGATATGTCTGCAATGCTTGAAACCCAAGGAACTCTCAGTCAAGATGAAATAGATTCCTTACTTGGTTTTGGGGGTGAGGCAACTATCCCAGAAAGAGGGGTTGAAGCACTTATCTACAGAACGGTTGATAATTACGAAAAATTTCCAATGCTGGAAGTTATTTTTGATAGATTTTCAAGATCTGTCTCCAGCACTTTAAGGAGTTTTACAGGTGAAGTTTCTGAAATTAGCGTTCTAAATATTGGCTCTGTTAAATTTGAAGATTACCTAAACACCATTCCATTACCAACGATGATAAATGTTTTTCAAGCAACTGAATGGGAAAATTTGGGTCTTATAACCATTGAAAGTTCATTAGTTTACAGGCTAGTTGATATTTTATTGGGTGGTGGCAAAGGCAAAGCATCTTTCAGGATTGAAGGCAGGCCATTTACGACTATTGAACAAGATATAATTTCTAATTTCTGCAAATTAATTTTAGAGGAAGTTTCATCAGCTTTTACACCAGTTACAACTGTTACTTTTAAGCATGACAGGCTGGAAACCAACCCTAGATTTGCTGCAATTACTAGGCCTCAAAACCCTGTTGTAATAATAACTTGCAATATTGAGTTTGATGGCGATGGCGGAAAAATTGATATAATATTTCCTTATCAAACCTTAGAGCCTGTTAAAGATCAATTAATGCAAATGTTCTCGGGGGAATCTTTTGGGAGTGATTTATCATGGGAAAATTATCTCAGCGATGAAATAATAAGTAGTAAAGTGAATGTTCAAGCAACATTAAAGCCAATTACTATTAACCTGAATTATTTAGCGAACTTAAAAGTTGGTTCAACACTTGTAAGTAATAATAAACATGATGATATACTTGACATAAATTGCAATGGTATTAGTTTACTTTCAGGTAAACTTGGGGCATTAGAAGATAAACTTGCAATTTCTATTACCTAGAAAATTTTAGCTATTCATGACAATTGAAATTACCTTAAATATTATAATCTGCATTCTTTTAGCTATAACAGCAGTTTTAGGGCTGAGACTTGGCAAAAAAATTAGCTCGTTTAATCAAACTAAAACTGAACTAGAGAAATTTATAATTTCGTTTAATGAGTCAATAAGAAGGGCGGAAAATAATGTGAATGAGCTAAAAGCAACTGGAACATCCGTTGATGAAAATCTCAAAGCACAAATAAAAAAAGCGAGGTTTTTAGCAAATGATTTATCATATCTCTCAGAAAAAGCTGAAAATGTTGCATCTCAACTTGATGAAAAAATTTCTTCCTCAAGGGAAATTTATAGAAAAGTAATGGTTGAAAACCCTCAGGCAACTCAAGCAAAACCAATTTATTCACAAAATTTAGATTTTACACCTCCAAATAAAAATATTCAAAATACAAATAAAGACTCCAACTCCCCTTCTAAAAAAAATGCACTTGATGCACTTCTTAAGCAAATTGCTAAGAAAAAAGAGGAAATAACAAAACAAAGTAGTTAACTATGTTTTTGGCACTAATAAGAGTTTTAACAATTTCCTTGAGCCTATTTTTTGTTGTAAAAATTTTTGATGTTATTGAAAATAGCAAAAATATTTTAACTACTCTTGAATATGGCCCACAAGCTGTTGCCCAGCAAGAAACCCCTGCTCCTGAATCCCCGCCTAAAACCGAAGATGCTAAATCAGAAAGCTCAAACTCTGAAGGTGCGGTTTCAATTGACGAAGTAAAAAAACTTACTGATGAGGAAATACAAATTCTGCAAAGACTTGTTGAAAGAAAGAAAAGACTTATCAGATGGGAAGAAGAGCTAGAAATTAAAGATAATGTTCTTGCCCTTACCGAGGAGAGAATTGATAAAAAACTTGAAGAGCTCAGAAAACTTAAAAAAGCAGTTGAGCTCAGCTTAAATGAATATAGTAAAGTTGAGGAAGAAAAAACTCAAAGTCTTGTTAAAATATATGAGAATATGAAGGCAAAAAATGCTGCTGATATTTTATCTAAAATGAAAACTGAGGAGGCTCTGCCAATATTCAGCAGAATGAAAGAAAAAAACGCCGCTGATATTTTATCTAAAATGGATCCCAGAATTGCTCAGGAGATAACTTCAGCACTAAATCAATTGGGTAAATTACAAAACCCCGAATAATATTGATTTATAGAATAATTTATTTAGAAATTATAAAAATAATAAATTTTGGTTATGGTTGATAAAAATATGCAAATACTCATCGTTGATGATTATAAAACGATGCTAAAAATTGAAAGAAATCTTCTCAATCAACTTGGCTTTAATAATATTGATGAAGCCACAGATGGTGAAATGGCTTGGGGAATGATGCAAGAAAAAGAATATAAACTTATCCTTTCTGATTGGAATATGGAGCCACTTTCAGGCTTAGATTTCTTAAAAAGAGTTCGTGCGAGTGAAAAATTTTCAAAAATGCCTTTCATCATGGTAACCGCGGAAACTAAAGCGGAAAATGTTCTTATCGCAAAACAAGCGGGCGTTAATAACTATATTGTAAAACCATTCAATCTTCAAACTCTAAAAATGAAGATGGAAGCGGTGATTGGCAAATTCTAAAATAAACAAAAATTATATTTAATGAAAGATTTATTTACACTAGCAAATGATGAAATTTTAGCTCTAGTTAAAGATTCGGAAATTTGTGCTAATAATATTATGCAATCCGCAGAAAACATAAGTAAATTAGCAGAAGCAGTTAGCAATCAGGAAATTGCAGGTTTGATAAAAATGGAAATTGCTAAAATTTTTGAAGCAACTTATTTTCAGGATTTTACAGGTCAGAGATGTACAAAATTAAAAGAAATTTTTAGTGAAATTTTTGAAAAAACTGGCTCTATATCAGCAAAAGAAAAATCTTTTGAAAAATCCCTCATGGAAGGCCCTCAAACTGAAACCGCAAGCCAAGAAGATATAGATAAATTATTCAATTCTTAGC
>JANRLM010000041.1 GCA_033762595.1 Rickettsiales bacterium | reverse complement strand
GAAATTATTATTCACATGGCGGCGCAACCTTTGGTTCGAGATTCATATTTTGATCCAAGAAAAACCTATGAAACAAATGTTATAGGAACGTTAAATGTTTTTGAAGCAGCAAGAAAGTCTGGTAGCGTCAAAGCGATCGTTAATATTACTACCGATAAATGTTATGAGAACAAAGAAATAGACTACGCTTACAAGGAAGATGACGCTTTGGGTGGTTATGATCCTTATTCTTCAAGCAAGGCTTGCGCTGAAATTCTAACCTCGTCTTATCGAAGATCTTTTTTTCAAAAAGAAGGTATTGCTTTGGCATCAGTTCGTGCTGGCAACGTGATTGGTGGTGGCGATTTTTCAGTTGATCGAATTATTCCTGATATTTTTCGCGCAATTCGTGATCAAAAAAAAGTTGAATTACGCTCGCCAAAAGCCATCAGACCTTGGCAACACGTCTTAGAACCGCTTTTGGGATATTTAATTTTAACTAAAAATCTTTACGAAAAAAAACAAATATTTGCCAAAGCTTATAACTTTGGTCCAAATGCTGATGCTGAACAAGATGTTGAAACTTTGACCAAAACTTTTATCGAAAAAATTGGTTTTGGCTCTTATAAAATTAACCCTGACGTCAATCTTCATGAAGCAGGAATTTTAAAGCTTGACAATTCTTTGGCAAAAAAAGAATTAAATTGGCAACCAAAATTAAGTTTTGCTGAAGCAATTGAATGGACGGTACAGTGGTATCAAAATTACTTAGGAAAAAAGTCTGATATAAAGAATTTCGCGCTTGATCAGATTGCAGAATTCTGCCAAATAAATTAATAATTCGTAATAACTCAAATTTCAAAAATGAATTCAATCCCACTTTTATCAATTTATATCCCCGTTCATAATCACTCAAAAGTTATTGAGAATAACTTAGAAGCTATGGCGCAAGAAATAAGACAAACTGGCGCTGTTAATGATATTGAAGTTGTGATATCGGACAACGCTTCTACTGACGATACTCAGGATAAAGTTAGAAACTTTATAAAAAATAATTCTGATTTAAAAATTTTATATGATCGCAATCAGGTTAATATTGGAGGAATTAAAAATATCTTACATCTATGGGATAAAACCACTGGATTGAACGTTATTATGATCGGTGACGATTGTTTTGCGAAGAACGGTTTGGTTAGTGTTTATAATACCTTAAAAGAGAATTGTGATGCCGATATTATTATTCTAAAAAATAATACCTACACTGATTTTGAATATATAACAGATGCCTCGGTTGCGGATGTTATTAGAAATTTTGAAAAATTGCAATATATCGGAAACTTTATTCTAAAGCGCTCTCATTTCGCAATAAAGTTTGATGATTATAAAATTGACTACATTAATGCATACCCACATCTTATTTTGATCATGGACAAAATAATGGATGCAAAGAGGGTTATTGATACAAGATTTGTTGCAATCAATATCGCCATAAGTTGGAACTTTCACAAAACTATAAAAATTATTTTTAAGCTTCCGATAGATTGCATTAAAATTGCCGAAATGTCTCGAAATAAAATAGGAGAGAATAACTATAAAATGTTGCTCAAGATCTTAAATAAAAGCCTTTATAACAGCATAAGATTTGTTCGTGGTCATAAAAATAGATTCAGTTTGTTCAAATATGTTTGGCTAGAATCTCCAGTTAAAAATCCAAAAGTTCTGATATCTCTTGCGCTACACTGTTTTCCGGCTCCATTTTTTTACTTATTTAAATTTATTGATAGCGGATTCAAATACTCAAAATATTGTTTCCAAGAAATTAGGCGGAATCAAGCTATATGGAAAGAAAAAGATTTTCTTGATTTTCAAGACCACACAGAAGATAAATTTACTATTTTGTAGCATCTAAAGATTTCCCAAATTACCAATTAAACCAATATAACTTTTAAAAAATGATAGCTGTTTCCTATGCCAAAACCGTCTACGGACAAAAAGAAATTGATGCTGTGGTTAAGTGCCTACAAGAAGGCACGCAAATGGGTAAATATGCTCGTGAATTTGAAGCTAAAATTGCCACTCTTTTTGATAAGAAATATTGTCTTTACGTTAATTCTGGTTCTTCAGCGCTTTATATCGGAATGGAAGCTTTTGGATTTAAACAGGGAAGTGAAGTAATCACTCCGGCACTTACATTTTCAACAACTGTTGGTTCAATTGTTAAAAGTGGCTTGGTTCCTGTTTTTGTTGATGTTGGCGTTGCCAATTATTGTATTGATCCAGCAAAAATTGAAGAAATGATTTCGCCAGAAACCGTGGCAATTGTGGCGCCAAACTTAATGGGAAATTTGTGCGAGTGGGATAAAATCTCTGCAATTGCTAAAAAATATAATTTAAAAATTATTGAAGATTCGGCTGATACTTTAGGTGCAACTTTAAATGGTAAGTCAAGTGGCGCTTGGTCTGATATGTCAATTACTAGTTTTTATGGTTCCCATATTATCAACTGTGCAGGCAATGGTGGCGCTTTATGTATCAATGATGATGAACAGCTTAGAAAGTCTAAATTACTACGTTCTTGGGGCAGAAGTTCATCAATTTTTGATGAAAAATCTGAAGCAATTGAAAATCGTTTTAATGTTAATATTGATGGCATCAAATATGATGCTAAGTTTGTTTTTGAAGCAATTGGCTATAATTTAGAAGGCTCAGAAATTGGTGCCGCTTTTGGTCTAAAACAATTAGAAGATTTAGAAAAAAATATTGAAACTCGTCGCAAAAATTATCAAACCCAAATTAATTTCTTTAAAAAATACGAAGAATTTTTTATCTCGCCCCAAGAAACTCAAAACACCAGAACTGGCTGGCTGGCATTTCCTATAATTATTAAAGAAAGCGCTCCCTTTGAACGACGCGATTTTCAAATTTTCCTCGAAAAAAGAAATATCCAAACTCGCGTGGTTTTCACTGGTAATATAACGCGTCAACCTGGTTTTAAAAATATTGCAATGCGTAAAGCGCAAACTCTAAAAAATGCTGATAACATCATGCGCGGAGGTGTTTTGCTTGCTTGTCATCATGGTTTGAATGAAGAAATGTTTGTCCATATGCATGGCGCAGTTGATGAGTTTATTTCTCAATATTAAATTAATTTTTTTATGAAAGATATAATTAGTCATTTGATTTTGACTGCTGGTCCTTCAATTTCGCAGAAAGAAATTGAATATGGCGTTGATGCGATAAAAAATGGCTGGAATCATCATCACAGTGACTATATAAAAAAATTTGAAAATAAGTTTGGTGAATATGTTGGTGCTAAACATGCAATCGCCACTTCAAGTTGTACTGGCGCGATGCATTTAGCTATGATCGCTTTGGGTTTTGGTGAAGGTGATGAAATTATTATACCTGAAATTACTTGGATTGCGACAGCTGCTGCTGTTAAATATGTTGGAGCTACTCCAGTTTTTTGCGATGTTGATCGCGACTCTTGGACAATGTGTCCAAAATCGCTTGAAAAGTCTATTACGCCCAGAACTAAAGCAATTATGCCGGTTCATATTTATGGTCATCCTTGCGATATGCAGCCAATTTGGGAGCTTGCCAAAAAACATGACTTGTTAGTTATTGAAGATGCTGCTCAATCAATTGGAGCTGAATATTATGGCAAAAAAACTGGTAGCTTGGGTGATGTTGCAGCTTTTAGTTTTCAAGGTGCAAAAGCGATTGTCACAGGTGAGGGTGGAATTTATGTTTCAAATAACGATCAAATTACTGAAAAATTTAGATTTTATTGGGATCAAGGGCGCGATCCAAAAAAAACTTTATACAATATTGATATTGGTTATAAATACAAAATGTCAAATGCCCAAGCTGCTATTGGTTTAGCACAAATTGAAAGAGTTGAAGAAATTGTTGCTCGTAAAATTCAAATCTTCAAATGGTATCAAGAAAGATTGGGTGACTTGTCGGATTTAGTTGCACTTAATGCAGAAAAGCCTTGGGCAAAAAATATTTATTGGATGAGTTCAATTATTTTAGAAGAAAAAGTGAAACATTCTCGTGATGAATTCATCTCTAAGTTAAAAGAACGAATGATTGATTCGCGTCCAATTTTTTACCCTTTAAGTTCATTGCCAATGTTTTCTGAGGTTGATAATAAAAACTCTTATCATGTTGGTTTGCGGGGCATTAACTTACCAAGTGGTCATAACCGAACAGAAGAAGAAATAGATTATATATGCTCGCATGTTCGTGACATTTTGGGAGTAAAATCAAAAGAGAAAAAAATTAGCGGATTCTTAAAATATCGTGAAAATGTTGAAATAGCTATAAAAGCTAACAAGACAGACAGCGCAGCTCAAATTGAAATTAGAGATGGCGATAAATTAGTTGGAAAATTAATTCCAATCACTACCGAAACTCTAAAAGATGATGAAAAAATTAGCTTATTAACGAATTGGCGCAAAGACAATCAAAATGCTTTTCCATCGCAATTTAGTGTTACATTTGAAGGAACAAAAACTTGGACTGAAAAGCAATTGCTACAACAAAAAGATCGAATTTTGTATTTTGTATCTGATGAAAAAAATCAATTAATTGGACACGTTGGTCTTTTTAGATTTGATTATCATAAAAAAGCCTGTGAGCTCGATAATATAGTTCGTGGCGTTAATGGAGTTGCGAAAGGATTAATGCTTTTAGCTTGTCAGGAAATTATAAAGTTTGCTAAAAATGAGCTGCAAGTTTCAGAAATTTATTTGCGAGTTTTCTCTGATAACCAACCAGCATTGAAACTTTATGATAAAATTGGCTTTGAAGAGATTCTTAGAATTCCTCTGCGCAAAGAAGAAGAAGAAGGTAATATTTTTTGGAAAGAAGTTATTTCTGATCCATATTTTGCGGCAGAAAAATATTTTGTGACAATGAAATTAAAATAAAATGAAAGCAGTTATTCTCGCCGGCGGCCTTGGAACAAGACTTAGTGAAGAAACAACTTTTAAACCTAAACCTATGGTTGAAATTGGCGGCAAACCAATTTTATGGCATATTATGAAAATCTATTCAGCTCATGGCATTAATGATTTTGTGATTTGTTTAGGCTACAAAGGTTATATGATTAAGGAATATTTTGCTAATTATTATCGTCACACTTCCGACGTTACTTATGATCTCTCCAACAATACTAATACAATTCATAATAATAATTCTGAAAAATGGAAAGTTACCTTGGTTGAAACTGGTGAGAATAGCATGACTGGATCTCGTATTAAAAAAGTTAAAGAATATTTAAAGGGTGAACAAAATTTTTGTCTAACTTACGGTGATGGCGTTTGTGATGTTGATATTACTAAGACGATTCAATTTCATAAATCTCATGGTAAAATTGCAACACTTACTGCAGTAAAGCCAGCGGGAAGATTTGGTGTTTTAAAAATTTCCAACGATCATAAAACTGTTCAAGATTTCCAAGAAAAACCTTCTGGCGATGGCAATTATATCAATGGTGGATTTTTTGTTTTTTCACAAAAAATTTTTGATTATATTCCCGATGGCGAAGATATAGTTTTAGAACAACAGCCCTTAAAAGATATGGCTGCATCAAATCAACTAATGTCTTATAAACACGAAGGTTTTTGGTACGCAATGGATACGCAGCGCGATAAAATTCATCTAGAGAGTTTATGGAATCTTGGTAAGGCTGAATGGAAGAAGTGGTAAATAATTGCTAAAAATTTGATTGATAAAATGAACTTTGGTAACGAAATCAGAAAACTAGTTATTAAAAATTCTAAATTGGCAGGAGTTGGTCATATTGGATCAAGCCTTTCAATCGCAGATTTAGTTGGTACTCTATATCAAGATATTTTGCAAATCAAAGATCCAAAAGATCCAGATCGTGATCGCTTTATTTTGTCAAAAGGTCACGCTGTTTTGGCTCTCTATATCGCACTTTATTTAAAAGGTTTTTTGAGCAAAGGAGAACTCGATAGCTTTAGTCATAATAATAGCCGGATCGGAGTTCATCCTAAACATTTTCTACCTGGTGTAGAATTTACTACTGGTTCACTTGGAATGGGTATTACGTTCGCAACCGGCGCAGCTTTGTCAGCTAAGATCCAAAAAAGTAATCGCAAAATTTATTGTTTGATTAGTGATGCCGAACTAAACGAAGGTTCATTTTGGGAAGCAATTTTATTTGCCTCTCATCATCAATTAAAAAATCTT
>JANRLM010000040.1 GCA_033762595.1 Rickettsiales bacterium | reverse complement strand
GCTCTTTCTGCTCTTTTAAGTGGCCTTCTTTTGCCTTTCTTTTCATAGCATTCATACATTCCTGCTACGAAAATTCTAGACATTGGATTATCAGTTTTTTCTTTTGCGTAATAGTAAAATTCTTCCATGGTTTTACCGCCTCTGCCTTCCCAAAATAAATTCAAGAAAAGAGAAATTTTTTGCTTAGATTTTGCTATAAGTGAATATTTTTGGAAGATAATCGTCCAGGATGCAACTGAAGCAACAAGAAGCAGAAGCATAACAAATTGTTCAACCAAACTTGCGTGAGAAAACAAACCAATAAAGCTCATATCAGTAGTGGTTGCTGCCCCTGAAATATTGGAAATCTGGCCACCTGCGACATCTTGCACTGGTGCAGAAATTGTATCGTTAACTTGGGTTGCAACATTTTGCGTTGAAATTATTGTGCGTTCTTGAGGCATAAAATTATTTTTTATTTAAGAAATTTTTCAGACTTGTTGATAGTTAAAATCATTTCAAATGTAAATGAGAAATATTTTTTTTCGATTATGGTTTATCGTTCATCGTTTATCGCAAGTAACGATTAGCGATTAACGATTAACGAAAAACGAACAATCAATACTCCACAGGAACTGGGTCAATGCTACGCCATAAATACCAAGTAGCAACTGATCTATATGGTTGCCATAATTTTGAAAGTTGATTCACTTTGGCATCAAATTTTTTAGTATTTCTTTTAACATTATATTGGTTCTCAATAGCTTTTAATAAGCCAATATCTGCAAGCGGAAAAATATCTGCTGAATGCATATGAAAAAGCAAAAACATCTCAATTGTCCATTTTCCAACGCCTTTGATTGAAAGAAGTTTTTCTGCAATTTCATTTTCATTTAGGTGAGATAAATCTTCCATATCAGAAAATTCTTTGTCAAAAAAATCCGCAATGTTATTTAGGTATTTTATTTTCTGTTCAGAAAGCCCACAATTTTTAAGCTCTTGCAATTCAAGCTTAAATAAATTTTTGGGAGAAATATGATTTTTTTCATTATATTTTTCTGCAACATTTTTTAATGCTAATTCAAATTTTGCCCATATACTATCTGCGGCCTTAACCGAAATTTGTTGACCAATTATTGATCTCGCAAGCGTGAGGAAGGCACTATTATTCTTGAGTAATTTTTCATTATGAAATTGCCTGATAAGACCGCTTAATATTGCATCTTTTTTAGAGAGGTAATTGCAGGCTTCATTCCAATATTTAGGGTATTTTGATTGCATAATTCTTTGAAAATAAATGGCTGGCTGAATATTGATAAACCAGTTGGCGTTACATCTAATCAGGTGATTGGCTATGTCAAGAGAGTGCTGCGGAGTAGCTTTTCCCAAAGCCCTAATCCCAAAGCCCTAATCCCTAAAATCGGCTTTGCTGGAACGCTTGATCCGATGGCAAGTGGAGTGCTTCCAATTGCAATTGGTGAGGCAACGAAGGCAATTCCTTATATGATTGATGCTAAAAAGACTTATGAATTTACCATAAAATTTGGTATTGAAACTGATAGCGGTGATGTTGATGGAAAAATAATCGCAACAACAAATAATCTGCCTAGTTTGGAAGATGTAAAAAATATTCTACCAGAATTTACAGGGAAAATTAGGCAAACCCCGCCAATATTTTCTGCTATTAAAATAGATGGCAAAAGAGCCTATGACCTCGCCCGCAAAGGCATTGATTTTGAAATGAAAGAGAGGGAGGTTAATATTTGGGAGTTGGGAATTGAGGGGGCTGTAGAAAAAAACAATCAACCATCAACTATTAACCATCAACAACTAAAAATAATTACCCTCAAATGCACCTGCTCCAAGGGAACTTATATTAGAAGTTTGGGGCGGGATATCGCTAAAAAACTTGGTAGTTTAGGGCATTTAACTTATCTTAGAAGGCTAGAGGTTGGTTGCTTTTCGGCGGAAAAAGCTTTCAAACTTGAAATAGAAAAAGGGGTGCAAAATATTAACTTGCAAAACCAGTTTGAATACATTATATCGCAGACTAAACCTGTTGATTCAGTGCTAGACGACATCCCTGTTCTGAATCTTAGGTTAGAGGAAGTCAAAAATTTGAGAGACGGAAAAATTATAAATTCTAATTATTCTAATGGAATTTTTAGGGTTTATTTTGAAGGTGTTTTTCAATGTTTGGTTAACTCTGATGAAGGCAAATTAAAGGTAGTTAGATTCTTCAATTTGTAAATGAGATTGGGCATTGGAATTTTGAAATTATCTATGTAAATCAGTTTCATAATTCCAAAACCTAACTCTCAACTTCATCTTTTTATTAATAATAATTTATGGAGAGATAAGATGTCGATTTCAGCGGAAAAAAAGCAAGAATTAATTAAGAAATTTGCAACTTCAAAAGGTGATACTGGTTCAGTTGAAGTTCAATGTGCGATTTTAACAGAAAGGATTAACAACCTTACTGAACACTTCAAAACAAATGCTAACGATATTCACTCTAGAAGGGGATTACTTTCAATGGTTAGCCAAAGAAAACGCCTTATTGAATATCTTAAAGCTAGAGACTTCAATAGATACCAATCCCTGATTGAGAAATTAGGAATTAGAAAATAATTTCTTTATGCCTGAAAATAAAAATGCAGGCATAGAAATTTCTGATGTTGTAAGACAGCTTTTTCAGCAAGGTTTGTCTATGGATGAAATCCTGAAAGCAGTATCTTTGCTAAAGGAGCAACCTAATACAGAGTCTGAAAAGCCATTGCTTAATATAACCGTCGCTGAATTCTCACGATTATCTCCCGAAGAACAAGAAAAACTCTTACAAGGAAAATAATATGTTTAATGTAATTACAAAAACCATCAATTGGGGTGGTAAAAAACTAACGCTTGAAACTGGCAGAATTGCTAGGCAAGCAAATGGTGCGGTTCTAGTTCGCTATGAAGGAACAACCGTATTATGCACAGCAGTTGCACAAAAAGAGGCTAAACCTGATGTTGATTTCTTTCCGCTAACGGTTGTTTATCAAGAAAAATATTTCGCATCTGGCAGAATTCCGGGTGGGTTTTTCAAAAGAGAAGGCAAGCCAACTGAAAAGGAAACTCTTGTTTCTAGGCTAATTGATAGACCAATCAGACCATTATTTGATGAACATTTTAGAAATGAAACGCAAATAATATGCACCGTTTTAGAATATGATGGTAAAAATGATAGCGATATTCCAGCGATAATCGGTGCATCTGCCGCCCTTGCAATCTCAGAAATTCCATTCGTTTCAACTATAGCTGGCGTTAGAATTGGCTTGGTGAATGGTGAGTTTGTTCTAAACCCTGAAATTGGCATTAAAAATTCTAAATTAGAATTAGTTGTAGCTGGCACAAAAAATTCAATAATGATGGTTGAATCTGAGGCCTCTGAAATCACTGAAGAACAAATGCTTGGTGCTTTAGAATTTGCTCACAAAGAAATGCAAATCGTTATTGATGCTATTAATGAAATGGCTAAAGAAGTTGGCAAAACCAAGTGGGAAGTTAAAAAACCTGATCTTTCAGCAGTTACAAAAATTATCAAACAAAATGCGGAAAGCGATTTAATTTCAGCCTTCGCAACTATTGAAAAACAAGCTAGAAGCAATAAAATTAATGAAGCTTACGCTAAGGCGAAATCAGCTTATGAAGCGACTCTCAAAGAAGGTGAAGCATTCAGCAAACTCCATTTTGATTATGTTTTCAAAACTCTTGAGAAAGATATCGTTCGTGGAGGATTAGTGAATTCTGGTAAAAGAATTGATGGAAGAACGCCTGTTGATATTAGAAATATCGTTTCTGAAGTTGGCGTTTTACCTAGAACTCACGGCTCTGCATTATTTACTAGAGGTGAAACCCAAGCCCTTGTTGTTGCAACGCTTGGCACTGGTGATGATGAGCAAATGATTGATGGGCTTGATGGCTTATATAACTCAAATTTTATGCTTCACTATAATTTCCCACCATATTCAGTGGGTGAAGTTGGCAGAATGAGTGGTGCTGGTAGAAGGGAAATCGGCCACGGTAAACTCGCTTGGCGTGCGGTTAAGGCATTAATACCTTCAAAATCTGAATTCCCATATACTATCCGTATTGTATCTGAAATTACTGAGTCTAACGGTTCATCATCAATGGCAACGGTTTGTGGAACATCACTTGCGTTGATGGATGCAGGAGTTCCTCTAGCTCGCCCAATCGCTGGTATTGCAATGGGTTTAGTAATGCAAGGTGAAAAATATGTGGTTCTTTCAGATATTATGGGTGATGAAGACCATCTTGGCGATATGGATTTCAAGGTTGCAGGAACATCTTCCGGCGTAACTTCCTTGCAAATGGATATTAAAATCCAAGGGATTACAATTGAAATTATGAAGCAAGCACTTGCACAAGCTAAAACAGGCAGAATGCATATTCTTGGCAAAATGGCGGAAGCCCTATCAACCGCTAGAACACAAGTTAATTCTTATGCTCCACAATTTACTACAATTAAGATTAATCCTAATAAAATCAGGGAAGTTATTGGCTCTGGCGGTAAAGTGATTAAGGAAATTGTTGCAACAAGCGGTGCTAAAATTGATATTGATGATAGCGGTGAAATCAAAGTTGCCGCAACTACTGGTGAAGCTGCTCAAAAAGCGATTGATATGATTATGGAAATCGTTGCTGAGCCTGTTGTTGGTGAAGTTTATGATTGTAAAGTTATGAAAATTATGGATTTCGGAGCAATCGTTCAATTTATGGGTAAGCAGCAAGGTTTAATTCACATAAGCGAGCTTGCACCTCATAGAGTTGATAAAGTTGAAGATATCTTGAGGCTTGGTGATGAAGTTCGTGCACAGCTTCTAAATGTTGATAGACAAGGAAAAATCAGGCTTTCTATAAAATCGCTTATTACTCCAACTCACGAAGAAACAAACCTTCAAGCTAATGGATAGTTAAAATTTCTTAAGTTTGGAATGGGCAAGATAGACTACATATCAGAAATTAACCGCCTCAAGAAGGATATGAACGCGGTTATTCTTGCCCATTATTATCAAGATGATGATATTCAAGATATTGCTGATTTTATTGGGGATTCCTTAGATTTATCTCGCAAAGCTCAGGCAACAAAGGCTGATTATATTATCTTTTGTGGCGTGAAATTTATGGCGGAAGTTGCCAAAATTTTATCACCTCACAAGAAAGTTTTACTGCCTGATCTCAAGGCTGGCTGTAGCTTGGAAACCTCTTGTCCACCTGAGCAATTCAAAGTTTTTAGAGAGAAAAACCCTGATCATATAGCAATAACTTATATTAATTGTTCCGCCGAAATTAAGGCGCTTTCAGATATAATTGTTACTTCATCTTGTGCAGAAAAAATTATCAAACAAATTCCAGAAGATCAGAAAATAATTTTCGCACCTGATAGGCATTTGGGTTCTTATCTAGTTCGTAAAACAGGCAGAGATATGCTACTTTGGCAAGGCTCTTGCATAGTTCACGAGCAGTTTAATGAAAGGGAATTGGTGCGAATGAAATCAAGCCACCAAAACGCACTTACAATTGCACACCCTGAATGCCCAGAAACTATCTTGAATTATGCGGATTTTGTTGGTTCAACTTCTGCCTTGTTAAATTTTACTATTGAAAAATCTAAAACAAATAAAAGCCAAGAATATATTGTTTTAACTGAGCCGGGGATAATACATCAGATGCAGAAAAACTCACCTGATGCGAAATTTTATCCTGTAGCTGGCACTTCTGAGGGTTGTACCTCTTGCAATAATTGCCCATTTATGAAGTTAAATACAATTGAGAAAATTTACGATTGTATGATTAATAAATCTCCACAAATAGAGCTTGATGAAGCCCTTCGCCTGAAAGCCAAAGCCTCACTTGATAAAATGCTTGAAATGAGTTTGTAGGCTGTTTAGCAGGGTATTTATATAATTTATAAGAGTTTTTACGCATTTGTCACTCCGTGCTTTTCACGGGGTTAATGGTTGTAAAGTGCATCTAAGTATAGTTTTGAGCGTGTTTTATGGTTAACCCCGCAATAAATGCGGGGTGAAACTTGTGGTCTGGATTAATATTATTTTATAATAAATTCACCTGACCTTAATAATAATTTCATTTCTTTTTAAGAAAGGCAAGGTAAAGGGCGGATTATAATAGGCTTTGATTGGTTCTGAAATTGCAGTGAGATTTTTTTCTTTAATAAAATTTTCTAAAACTTTCTTTTTCTCTAAAAAATTTTTTTCATTAAAAAACCAAGAAAACCTAATAACTGCTGCTTTGTAGCCCTCAACTTCATAGATTTTTATTATTTCATCTTCAGGTTTTGGAATGGTTTTAAGGCTATATTTTGAAGGCATTGAAAACCTCATAATAGTTTTTTTACTCTCTTTTTCAATCTCAACTGGTGCTGTCATTGAAATATTTTCACCTTCATTTTGCTCAATTTCAACTGGGCTAGTCATTGCTATATTGGAAGCTTTTTTATTCCCACCAAATATATAGTTTGCTAAAATTTTGAATGCATCATTTGATTTATCTTCGGAAGAATTATCAAGCGTAACTTCAGCAACAATATATTTTTTATATTCCCTTAATTCAATATTATCTGATTTTTCTAAAACATTATATTTAGGGCTTTCATATCCTCCAAAAGCATTGATGCACCCTGTTAAAAATGGAATAAACGCAAGAAGAGAAATTATTGTTTTTTTGCTCATAAATTTCTCTAAAGTTAAGGGAAGGATTGGGTAAGCACCGCAAAGATGGTCGCTATTAGTTATCTACCCTGAAGCATTTATGTTCAGGTGGAAACCGGAATTAACAAGCCCTTGGGCCTATCAGAGCCAGCCTCCTAAAATAATTCATCGCCCCGGAGATATCTTAGCAAAACCAATCCCACAGCCCGCTTACCACAAATGCATTTTACACAAAAATAATGTTATAGGCAAGTTTATATAACTTCAATTTACTTAATAAAAATTCATTTAGCTACAGCTTGCAAAAAGTTAAATTCTAACTATTTTGTTTTAGCAACTAAACAAGGATTATATGACATTTACTTTACCTGAATTACCTTACGCACCAACAGCGTTAGAGCCTCATATCACAGCGAATACTATTTCCTTCCACCATGGAAAGCACCATAATGCTTATGTTACAAACCTTAATAATTTAATTAAGGGAACGGAATTTGAAGGTAAAACTTTGGAAGAAATTTGCATTGCATCTGAAGGCAAAAATGCTGGGGTTTTCAATAATGCAGCACAAGTTTGGAATCACACTTTTTATTGGCATTCAATGAAGCCAAATGGCGGTGGCAAAGCTACTGGAGAAGTTGCTTCTAAAATTGAAGCGGATTTCGGCTCATATGAGAAATTCGTTGAGGAATTTAAGGCGGCAGCAACTACTCAGTTTGGCTCTGGTTGGGCTTGGCTTGTTCTTGATAAAGATGGCAAGCTAAAAGTTACAAAAACTGGAAATGCAGAAACCCCTTTTACTAAAGGCCAAGTGCCACTTTTAACTATTGATGTTTGGGAGCATGCTTATTATTTAGATTTCCAAAATCTTCGCCCGAAATATATTGAAACTTTCTTAAATAGCCTTGCTAACTGGGATTTTGCAAATGCGAATCTTAAAAATGGCAAAGTTAAATTAGCAGCATAATTTTAGGTTGGCGGCTTAAGGGTAGGATTTTATTAAATTATCTGCTGTTTTCCTCTATAATGTCACCCCGCATTTATTGTGGGGTTAATTGCAAAATACGCTCAAAAAGTAGACTTAAAACACTTTCAATCATTATCCCCGCAATAAATGCGGGGTTATAATTGGTGGCTATGGAGCTTAAATCTATGATTACCTAAGAATGCCAATCCCTAAACCCTAATTTATGAAAGTAAAGATTTGCGGAATAAAAGACAAAGAAACTGCTTTATTTGCAACCTCAAAAGGTGCGGATTTCTTAGGTTTCGTTTTCTTTGAAAAATCCCCTAGAAATATTTCTATCGATAAAGCGATTGAAATTAAAAATTCGCTTATCAATTCATTCCCGTGTAAACGGGAATCTAGCTATATGGATTCCCGCATACGCGGGAATGAAAATTTCGATAAAAGCAAAATAGAAATTCCAAAAATTGTTGCGGTTTTAGTTGATGCAGATGATAATTTTTTGCATGAATTACAAAAATTAAATCCAGATTATATTCAGCTTCATGGTTCTGAAACTCCTGCAAAATCTCGAGAAATCAAAGAAAAATATAATTTTAATATTATTAAAGCAATTTCAATCTCTGAAGAAAAAGATTTAGAAAAAGCAAAAGAATTTTCAAATATTGCCGATTATATTTTATTTGATGCAAAACCTCCAAAAACCTCAGTTCTACCCGGTGGAAATGCAATTTCTTTTGACTGGAAAATATTAAAAAATTTTAATCCAAGCTATAAATGGTTTTTGTCTGGGGGATTAAATTCTGAAAATATTTCTGAGGCTTTATCCCTTGCAAACCCTTATGGGCTTGATGTTTCCTCAGGTGTTGAATCTTCAGCTGGTGTAAAAGATTTTACTAAAATTGAAAAATTTTTACAAAATTCTAAAAATATCTAATTTATAACCCTTTGATTTACCACTTGTTAACCTTTGGTAAAATAATCAAAAATATCTTAAAACATAGGCAAAATATAGCGTTTTCACAGATAAAAAATATTTTCATCTGTTAACGCTTTGTTAATCATTTTGTTATATAATACGACTATGGGATTAATTAATTGGGGAATTAATTAGATAACAAAAATTAAAGGAGATTTGAAATGTTAACCCCTGAAAAAGTTTTTGATGATATATATGAGTATGTTGATTTATGGGCGGGTGGATATGTTAAAGCTCACATTAACGGCGTTGATATAGAAACATTTACAAGGGTGAAATATCGCCTTGTAGAAAGCATTATGGATAGAATAGGCGTAGTGAATCGCTTGCGTAAAGTTATTGGCTTGAAGGAAATGTCTATTGATGAATCTTACGATTATTACATTAATAATATGCCGGATTTTGATGATGTTTCGCACTCAATAGATTTAAGAAGTTATGATTCTGAAACTTCAAAACTAGCAGTTAATGAGCAGAATTTTTCTCGTAAGGATAAACCTTGCGTTAAATCTATGTTGCTAATTATGGGTGCGCCAGAAGTTTATATTGAAAATTCCTTCATAATTCAGGAGAGGATTGATCACATCAATAGATTGTTAAATGAAGGGGGCTATCCAGTAATGGATGCCAAAAAAACTGAAGAGATGCTCGTTCAGTTGTTAGTTGAAAATGTTTAATTTGTGAGGAATTTATGAGATTTCCAGTAGATATAGAAAAAGCACTAGCCGTAATAGCTCAAATCCAGTCAGGAAATGATAAGATGCCTACTGGCGGTGAGATAAGTGATTATGTATCAATTGCAAAAGACCTTGGCTCAAATGCATCTTACGCGGATGTTGTTTATTCTCTTTCAAAACCTAATGGTGTTGAAGTCTTGCATTATGAGATGAATGTAGCCAGCAAAGTTGGTTCTGCTGTTAGGGCTTGGAATGAAGCACCAATGGCAGTTCAACTTTCAGTTAGTAAAGAAGCTGTAGTCAGCAATGTTCAAGAAAATCCAGATAAATATAAAACTGGGGTAGAAGCAGTTTCGGATACAATGCAATCAGGTGAAGGTATAGCTTTAACTGGAAATAATAAAGGCTTATTTTCGCAAGGCAGAGGGCAGGGGATTGGCATAGGTTAATCTTAAGTATATCTTTGATTCTATTATTCTGTGAGTATTAACTAAACATAGATATTTTCATCTTAACCAATGATTGTCACCCCGCACTTGTTGCTGGGTTAACCATTAAACACGCTCAGAAGCTTGTTTGGCAAAACTTTCAACAATTAACCCCGCAATAAATGCGGGGTGACAATTTGTGATTAAATAGTTAAATCTATGTTTAGTGAACACTCCCTCATTGTAACAAATTAGCATCTTTATTTTTAAGGTTTTTGATGTATAATACTTAAGAATCTTTTGGGAGAAGTATGACATCTATAAACACAGGCTTGCAATCTTATTCTTACGCTAATTATCAGTCTAATTTGCAATCGCAA
>JANRLM010000039.1 GCA_033762595.1 Rickettsiales bacterium | reverse complement strand
CAAGCTGGTGATGTTGTGATTTCTGGTGAAGCTACAGATATTAAGCCAGGTAATTGCTTAAAGCTTAAAAATATTCCAGTTGGAACTATTTTACATAATGTTGAGCTTAAAGCTGGCAAAGGTGGTCAGATTGCAAGATCAGCTGGAACATATGTTCAATTAACAGGTAAAGATTCAGGTTACGCATTACTAAAACTTCAATCAGGTGAAATTAGAAAAGTTCCATCTGAATGTATGGCAACTGTTGGTGCAGTTTCTAACCCAGACCATCAAAACCAATCTTCTGGCAAAGCTGGAAGAAGCAGATGGCTTGGTAGAAGGCCTCACAATAGAGGTGTTGTAATGAACCCAGTTGATCACCCACTCGGTGGTGGTGAAGGTAGAACTTCAGGTGGTAGACACCCAGTTTCTCCTTGGGGTAAACCAGCTAAAGGCGGTAAAACTAGATCTCGTAAAAAGGCATCTAACAAGTTTATCGTTGAAAGAAGAAAAAAGCGTAAATAATTTTTAATGAGAAGGTAATTTAATATGCCAAGATCAGTATGGAAAGGCCCTTTTGTAGCAAAATCACTTCTTAAGAAGGCTATTGCTGCACAAGGCACACACAAAGTTATTAAAACTTGGGCTAGATCTTCAACAATCATTCCTGATTTTGTTGGTCTAACTTTTGGTATTTATAATGGCAAAACACATGTTCCTGTTGTTATCAAGGAAGAAATGGTTGGTCATAAATTAGGTGAATTTGCTCCCACTAGAACTTTTCATGCTCATGGTGGAGCTGATAAAAAAGCTGAGTCCAAATAGTATAAAATTATATGAGTAAAGCTAAAACAAATAGAAAATACGCACCAAATCAAGCATTTGCTACTTTGCGTTCGTTAAGATGCTCTCCAAGAAAAGTTGCACTCGTTGCAGGTTTAATTAGGGGTGCAAGTGCAGGAAACGCATTACAACAGCTTACTTTCTCAAGGAAAGCAGTTGCAAAGCCAGTAAAGGAATTACTTAAATCAGCGATTGCTAATGCTGAAAATAATCACAATCTTGATATTGACAGATTATTTGTTAAAGAAGTTTTGGTTGGCAAAGGAATAGTTATGAAAAGATTTGCTGCTCGTGCTAGAGGTCGTTCTTCTAGAATTGAAAAACCTTTCAGCAATATAACTATTGTTTTGGAAGAAGGTGCAGAATAATTAAAAATTATAAATTAAATTAGCTTATGGGACAAAAGGTAAATCCAGTAGTTTTTAGAGTTGGCGTTAATCGCACTTGGGACTCTCGTTGGTTTTCTGCGAAAACTGATTACAGAAGAAAATTCCAAGAAGATATTAAAATCAAAGAATTTATTGAGAAAAAACTCAAAGAGGCTGCAATAAGTAAAGTTTTAGTTGAGCGTTCTGCGAATAAAGTTCGTATATCAATCTATACTGCAAAACCTGGTGTTATAATTGGTAAAAAAGGTGCTGATATTGAAACTATTAAGAAGGATTTAGCTAAATTTACCAAAGATGAAGTAAGCATTAACATAGTTGAAATTCGTAAACCTGAGATTGATGCTAATATTATTGGCCAAGGTATTGCTCAACAGCTTGAAAGAAGGGTTTCTTACAAAAAAGCGATGAAGCGTGCTATGCAATCTGCAATTAGAATGGGTGCACAAGGTATAAGAGTTAATATTTCAGGTCGTCTAAATGGCTCTGAGATTGCAAGAACTGAGTGGTATAGAGAAGGTAGGGTTCCTCTACACACACTTCGTGCTGATGTTGATTTCGCAACTGCTGAAGCTCATACTACTTATGGTGTTTTGGGAGTTAAAGTTTGGGTTTATAAAGGTGAGATTTTAGCTCATGACCCATATGCTCACGAAAAAAGAATTTTAGGAGTTAAATAAGGTATTAGGTTCTAGAGGCTAGGTTCTAGGGAAATCCCTAAATCCTAGCCTCTAACCCCTAGTCCCTAGGAAAGGAGATATTTTTTATGATGATGCCAAAACAAACTAAGTTTAGAAAAGCCTTCAAAGGCAGAATTCACGGCGAAGCAAAAGGTGGGTTTGAAATTAGCTTTGGCGATTTCGGCTTAAAAGCCCTTCAACCTGAGAGAATTACTGCTCGTCAGATTGAATCTGCGAGAAGAACGATTTCTAGATATATGAAAAGAACAGGTAAGCTATGGATTAGAATCTTCCCTAGCCTTCCAGTTTCTAAAAAGCCTTTGGAAGTTCGCCAAGGTAAAGGTAAAGGCCCAGTTGAGTTTTGGGCAGCTAGGGTTAAACCGGGCGTTATTATGTTTGAGTTAGGTGGGGTTGATGAAGCAACTGCTAGAGGTGCTTTTGAAAGAGCAGCAGCAAAACTTCCTATCAAAACTAAATTTGTAAAAAGAATTGTTTAATTTTTGTTATTAAGGAATTTTATGAAATACCAAGAACTAAAAGGTAAATCAGTTGATGAGTTAAATAAAATCATCGCTGATTCTAAGAAAGAGCTTTTCAATCTTAGAATTAGAAAATCAACTGGTGAACTTGATAAAACTAACAGGTTTTCTCAAGTTAAAAAGGTAATTGCTAGAGTTAAAACTTACATTAACTCTACTAAAAATGTAGCTTAAAATATTTATATTATGCCAAAAAGAATTTTAACAGGTGTTGTTGTTAGTGATAAAATGGATAAGACTGTTACCGTTAAAGTTGACAGAAAGGTTAGACACCCTCTTTATTCAAAAATTATTACTAAATCTAAGAAATATCACGCTCACGATGAAAAAGAACAATTCAAAGAGGGCGATGTTGTTTCTATAGTTGAATCTAAGCCTTTCTCAAAAACTAAAACTTGGGAAGTTATCTACGATTCTGCTAATAAAAATAATACTCCGCAAAAGGCCGAGAAAAAGCCAGTTGCTAAGAAAAAGATTGTTAAAAACTAATTATTTACTTGACTGAGGAAGCTAAATTTCATATTAGCAACCTCCAAATTTTGAAATTTTATGATAATACAAGAAACAGTTTTACAAGTTGCAGATAATAGCGGTGCTAAGTCTGTAAAGTGCATCAAAGTTTTAGGAAGCTCTAAAAAGAGATATGCTAGAGTTGGTGATATTATTGTTGTATCTGTTCAAGATGCTGCCCCTCGCGGTAAGGTTAAAAAAGGTAGCGTTCAAAGGGCGGTTGTAGTTAGAACTAAAAAAGAAACTAAAAGAAATGATGGAACTGCTATAAGGTTTGATACAAATGCCGCAGTTTTAGTTGATAAGAAAAATGATTTAATTGGAACTCGTGTATTCGGGCCAGTTACTAGGGAGCTTAGAGGTAGAGAAGAATTTGCAAAAATTATCTCACTTGCACCAGAGGTATTATAATAGATTATAAGATTTACTTAATTATTTATGGCTAAAGAACTTACAAAATTTGAAAAAAAATTTCGCGTTAAAAAGGGTGATAAAGTTAAAATTATCACTGGCAAAGACAAGGGCAAAGAAGGCGAAATTTTAAGAGTTATCAAAGATAATGATAGAGTTATCGTTTCCGGTGCAAACATCGCTAAAAAGCACACTAAACCAAGTGCAATTTCAGCTGGTGGCATTGTTGAGAAAGAATTATCTATCCATATTTCTAATGTTGCTGTGGTTGATCCTAAGTCTGGCTCTGCATCTAAAATTGGATACAAAAAACTTGAAGATGGCAAAAAAGTTAGATTTGCCAAAAAGTCAGGTGAGGTTATAGGTTAATTTTTGAATATTAATGATTATGGCTAAAGCTACTACAAAAAAACAAAATACTACAGCAAGCAGCACTGAGGCTCGCCTTTATACTGAGTATAAAAATACTATCATAGCTAGTTTAGTTAAGCAATATGGCTATACTAACCCTATGCAAGTTCCTAAACTTACTAAAATCTCATTAAATATGGGTGTTGGTGAAGTTCTTAGGGATTCTAAAGTTATTGATAATGCGGTTGCTGATTTGACTGCTATTGCAGGTCAAAAACCAGTTATCACGAAATCAAGAAAATCAATTGCAACTTGGCGTTTAAGACAAGGTATGCCAATTGGAACTAAAGTTACACTACGTGGCAAAAAAATGTATGAATTCCTAGATAGGCTAATTAACATTGCCCTTCCAAGAATTCGTGATTTTAAGGGTTTATCAACTAAAAACTTTGATGGAAAAGGCAATATCAGCTTTGGAATTAAAGAACAAATTATATTCCCTGAAGTTAATTTTGATAAAGTTGATCAAATCAGAGGTATGGATATTACAATAGTAACAACGGCTAAAAATGCTGAAGAAGGCAAAGCACTTCTGCAGGCATTCAATATGCCATTTTATAATTAATTATTTTTTATGGCTAAAAAAAGTGCAGTAGAAAGAAACCTTAAAAGACAGCGTCTATCTAAACAATTCGCTGGCAGAAGGGCAAAATTAAAAGAAATAGTGATGAATAAGGAAACAACTCCAGAAGCTCGCTTTGATGCGGTTGTTAAATTATCTCGCTTGCCTAAAAATAGTGCAAAAAACAGAATTAGAAATAGATGCGAAGTTACTGGTAAACCTCGTGGATATTTTAGAAAATTTGGAATTTGTAGAAATGTATTAAGAGAATTATCTTCTATTGGCCAAGTTCCGGGCGTTATTAAATCTAGCTGGTAATTAGAAATTAGGAGAATTTATGGCAATTAATGATTTAACATCTGATATGATAGCTACTTTGAATAATGGTCAAAGAGCTAAACTTGCAGGCGTTACAGTTCGTTCAAATAAATTGAACAAAAATGTTTTATCAGTTCTTCAAAATGAAGGCTTTATTGATTCTTTTGAAGAAGTTGAGGAAAGAAAGAATGTTAAGTTTATCAATGTTAAACTTAAATATTATCAAGGTCAGCCAGTTATTAAGAAAATTAAAAGGGTTTCAACGCCTGGTTTAAGAGCTTATTCAGCTATTAAATCACTAGGCAAATCTTTTAGTGGTCTTGGTGTTAAGGTTCTTTCTACTTCTAAAGGCGTTATGTCTGACTATGAAGCGAGAAAGCTTAATATTGGTGGTGAAATAGTTTGTGAAGTATTTTAATTTAATTGGTTTTGAACCAAAAAATATATTAGTTTATGTCAAGAGTTGGAAATAACCCAGTTACAATAACAAAAGGTGTTGAAGTTAAGTTATCTGGTCAAAAAATTGATGTTAAAGGTCCGAAAGGCACTCTAACTTATTTAATTCCTGATGAGATTTTAGCAAGCGTTGAAGGCGATAAAGTTTCTTTCAAACCTGCTAATGATAGCAGAAAAGGGGATAATAAAGTTAAGGCCAAATGGGGTTTATCTCGTGCTTTACTTAACAATATGATTAAAGGTGTTACAGCAGGATACACTATTAACCTTGAAATTCAAGGTGTTGGTTTCAAGGCTGCTTCTCAAGGTAAAGTTGTTAAATTAAATCTTGGCTTTAGCCATGATATTGACTATAAAGTGCCAGAAGGCGTTGAAATTAAAACCCCTAAACCAACAGAGATTTCTATATCTGGAATTGATAGAAGATTAGTTGGTCAAGTTGCGGCAGAAATTAGATCACTCAAAAAGCCTGAACCTTATAAAGGAAAAGGTATAAGATATTCTGGTGAATATGTGAGATCTAAAGAAGGTAAAAAGAAATAGGTAAATAACTTTAAGTTTTATGACTAACATTTTGAAAAAAAATAGGATTTCTAATAGAGTTAGAAAGAAAATTAGAGCGGTTTCTAACGGCAAGCCTAGGCTTTCAGTTTTCCGTTCTAACAAGAATATTCATGCTCAAATTATTGATGATGTTAATGGAGTTACTATAGCTTCTGCATCAACCATTGATAAGGAAATTAAGGGCAAGTTAAAAGTTACTTCTAACACTGAGGCAGCAAAACAAGTTGGCGCTCTAATAGCAAAAAGAGCAACTGAGAAAAAAGTTTCTGAAGTTGTTTTTGATAGAGGTGGAAATGCTTATCACGGCAGAATTAAAGCTCTAGCTGATTCAGCAAGAGAAGCTGGTTTGAAATTTTAATACTATAAATAATTATGAACGCACAAGTTGAAAGAGAAGAAAATCAGGTAATAGATAAATTAGTTGCTATTAACAGAACTACAAAAGTTGTAAAAGGTGGTCGTAGATTTGGTTTTTCTGCATTAGTTGTAGTCGGTGATGGTAAAGGTAAAGTTGGCTTTGGAAAAGGTAAAGCGAAAGAAGTTGCTGATGCAAAAAGAAAAGCAACGCAAGCTGCTAAAAAGAATATGATTAGAGTTCCTTTAAGAGAAGGAAGAACCGTTCACCACGATATTAGAAGTGAAGCTGGTGCTGGTAAAATTATCGTTCGCTCAGCAGTTCCAGGAACTGGAATTATTGCTGGTGGCCCACTTCGTGCAGTGTTTGAAGCACTTGGCGTTAAAGATGTAGTAGCAAAATCTACAGGTTCATCTAACCCATATAACATGGTAGCGAGCGTATTTAAGGCATTACAAATGTTCCAATCTCCTAAATCTACCGCTGCTCGCAGAGGTAAAAAAGTTAATGAGATTGTTAGCCAAAGAGAAATTAAGGTTGGCGAAAAAATTAAAAAAGAATCTGAATAATTATTTTTATGACAGCTACTAAGAAAATTAAAATTAAGCAAATTGGAAGCTATATCGGTAGACATTACAAGCAAGAGCAAATCTTGCGTGGGCTTGGTTTGAAAAAATTATATCAAGAAAGAGAACTTTTGGATACTCCAGAAGTTAGAGGAATGATTAGAAAATTGCCTCATCTTGTTCAAATTATTGAAGGATAATATTAATTGTTAACGATAAGAATTTATGACGACTGCATTAAACATATTAAATGACATCAAACCTAATAAAGGTGCAACTAAAAAGAGAATGCGTGTTGGTAGAGGCATAGGCTCTGGCAAAGGTAAAACTTGTGGCAGAGGTGGTAAAGGTCAAACTGCAAGATCTGGCGTTGCAATTAAAGGCTTTGAAGGCGGTCAAACACCTATTCATAGAAGGCTTCCTAAGAGGGGGTTTAATAATTTCAGCCGTAAAGATTACGAAGTTGTAAATCTTTCTGATATCCAAAACGCAATTGATGAAGGCAAACTTCAAGCGAATGGAATTAATGCTGAATCCCTAAAAACTGCTGGTCTAACCAAAAATAGATTAACTGGCATTAAACTTCTTGGAAGTGGTGAATTGAAATCTAAAATTGAAATCTCAGTTTGCAAGGCTTCAGAATCAGCAAAGCAAGCAGTTGAAAAATCTGGTGGAAAAATTACCCTACTTTCAGCTTAAGTATTCCATACAACTTGTTGTAACCTAGCTTGTTTTTGACTTAACAACTAACGCTTGCATCGTTAGGTATTATAGATTTAAGCCCCCTAACCGCTAATTGTCAACACTAGCTTGTCAAGGTTAATTGTTATAGCATTTCAAAAAATTTAATCATATATCTCCCTCTCCCTGTTATAGAAGGGAGAAGGGTTTTGTTGTAAATAAATTTTTTAAATACTATAAAAGTGCTTCTAAATCTAAATTTTGAGCTTGTTTTATGGTTAACCCCGCAATAAATGCGGGGTGACATTGCAGAGTAAAATATGGGCTTTCTTTCTAAAAAGAGAAAATAAATCAAATTTTTATAATTCAAAAACAGCAGTTACGGGGGCGTGATCAGAGGCTTTTTCTTTACCGCGATATTCGGAATTTATAACACAATTATTGCACAAATCAGCGGCTTTTGCGTTAGCGAGAATATAATCAATTCGCATACCTTTATTAAACCCCCAAGAATTACCTCGATAATCCCACCAAGAAAAATCTGACTTCTCTGGGTTTAACTCTCTAAATAAATCAAAATAGCCAGAATTTAATATTTTTGAAAATCTAACTTTTTCCTCAATGTTAAAACAAATTCCACCCTCTAATGATTTTGCATCAAAAACATCAATATTTTTCATAGCCACATTAAAATCACCTGCAATTACAATATGTTCATCTAAGTTTCTAATGTTAGAAAGATGCTCATTTAAGGCTTCAAAAAACTCTTTTTTATAAGTGAATTTTGAGGAGCTAATATCCATTCCATTTGGAACATAAACTGAAGCAATACGAAAAACTTTACCATTCACTGAAATAACCGCCTCAATATATCTCGCATCTTGAATCTCAATATTTTTATCTTTTTCTGCAAAAGAGTTACTTTCAAAAAAATCATCAGAGAAGATTTGTGGTGAAGAATCAAATAAATCAAAATTTGGCTTTTTCTTGCCTTCTATTTTAGCTTCAGATTTTTCAGAAATTTGATGAGAAAATTTTGCATTCGGCAAGCCTTTGAAAAATTCTTCAATTTTATATTTTGAGAGAATTGCAACGCCATTATAGGTTTTCTGCCCAAAAACCGCTGAGTTATATCCCAAATCGGAAATTTCTTGGAAAGGAAAAGCCTCTTCAACGCATTTTAATTCCTGCAAAAGAAGGACATCTGGCTTTTCTGCCTGCAAAAATTCCAGCAAATTCGGCAACCGAGCTTTTATAGAATTTATGTTCCAAGTTGTAATTTTCATTAACTCTTAATCCTCACGCCTTTCTTGATTAAAGTATAAACGACAAAATATAATATCAAATTGCAAATCAATAACATAATAATGCCGTGATAAATTGGAAAATCATTATGACCAGTTAGTGAATATCTAAAACCATCAATCATATAGAAAAATGGGTTGAAATGATTGAATTTCTGCCAGAATTCCGGCAGGTTTTTTATTGAATAAAATGTTCCAGATAAAAATGAAAGCGGCGTGATTATAAAATTTGTGTAAAAAGACATTTTGTCAAATGTATCGCAGAAAATCCCAGCGAGCATACCAAAAAGTGAAAGCAAAAGTGATGAAAAGAAAATATAAAAAATCATCAAAGACCAATTATGGACTGAGATTTTTATAGTTTCATCAAAAAAAGATAAAATAATCACCGCCAAAACCACCGCAAGACCTGAGAAAATGCCCCTTGTAACACCTCCGAGTGTCATTGCGATAGTAACTTCTTTTGGAGAAAGTGGCGGAAGAAGTAAATCAATAATAGTGCCTAAAACCTTTCCAAAAGTAAGCATTGAGGAGGTGTTTGCAAAAGCATTTTGAATAATTGTCATCATTATTAAACCGGGGATAATAAATTGCTTGAAGGGAATCCCCTCAACCTCCCCTACCCTGCCCCCAATCGCCAGTGAGAATATTGTGAGCAAAAGTAAGGAGTTCACAAGTGGTGCAATAATTGTTTGATTATACACGCTCAAAAAACGCTTAACCTCTTTTACATAAAGAACATATGTGCCGTATAAATTCATATTTATTGTGATTTATTTTATATTATTATTATAAATAGTTATAAAATTTTAAGTTTAACCAAAAATTGTCACCTCGCATTTATTGCGGGGTTAACTATAAGACAAGCTCAAAACCTAGCTTTATAAACAATTTCAACCATTAACCCCGCAATAAATGCGGGGTGACATAAAACAAAGAATTATAATAAAAACATTTCAAAATTAGCTTATGTCGCAAAATCAGAATATTGTAAAATCAATTTTAGATAATTTATTTTTTGATAGGGAAAAACGAATCCCCTTCAAAAACCATATAAAAATTGGTTTAATATTTTCTTCCGCCCCTGCCCTAATTATTATTCTTTTTCTTATCAATAATTATATTTCTTATCAGCAGGCCACTTTTATTTACCTTGCGATATTTGGAATGTCTTTAATATTTATTCACCCTTACGCGGTTGACCTCAAGGAATTAATTAAATATGTGGAAGATTTAACGATTGATAAAAACCCCAAAAAACCTGCCCTTTCTTTTATAAATAATCTGCAGGAGCTTTCAGTTGCGATTGAAAAACTTAATAAATCATGGCTCGCAAAACAAAATTATTTGAACGCCCTAATTGATGAAGATAAAATTCTGATAAATTCCATTCCAGATATTTTAATAATGGTGAATGATAAAAACCAACTGATTGATTATAACCTTAGTGCTAGAACGATTTTCGGTGCTTCCGCAAGCAGAATTATTGCAAAAATTTTATCTGATGAAATTATCCAAAATAGCATAGAGCAAATCAGAAAAAATAATCAGCAAAAAATAATTAGTTATAATTTGGATAATCCAGAGAAGTTTTTTATCGCTAGGTTTGAAAAGTTTCCTGAAAACTCGCCTACTGGCATTTCAATTTTGATTATTCTTCAAGATATTACAATTGAAAAGAAAACCCAAAAAATGCTAAAAGATTTCGTCGCAAACGCAAGTCACGAGCTAAAAACACCGCTTACAAGCATTAGCGGCTTTATCGAAACCATTGAAAATGATGAAAATCTTAACGCCGATCAAAAAAACTTTCTTGAAGTTATGAAAAGCCAAGCTGAGCGTATGAAAAAACTTATTGCTGATTTACTAACCCTTTCTGTGATTGAAACGAATAGTAATTCTGAAAAGAAAGATATTATTAATTTTCCTGAAATTATAAATGAAACCCTAAAAAGCCTTAAGCACCAAATTGATGATAAAAAAATCTCAGTTCAAAAAGAATTTGCAAATGATATTCCACAAATTATCGGAAATAGAGATGAGCTTATGCAAGTAGCGGATAACCTCATCAGCAACGCCATTAAATATAATTCAGAAAATGGAGAAATTATCTTAAAAATTTTCCTGACTAATAATGAAAATTATAAATTTGATAAATTTGAGGAAAATGCAAAATTGCTTTGCGTTAGCGTTATAGATAGCGGTGAAGGGATTGCCGAGCAATATATTCCAAGGCTAACTGAGAGATTTTTTAGGATTGATAAAGCTAGATCAAGAAAAATTGGTGGTAGTGGCCTTGGTCTTGCAATTGCAAAGAATATAATAAATAACCACAACGCTCACTTGCATATTGAAAGCGTGCAAGGTAAAGGTAGTAATTTTAGCATTTTCTTCGGAGTTTGAAAACACCTAAGATACTGATAAATAGCAAAAACACCACCCATCATCAATGGCGGTGAGCAGGGTCGGTAAATATGAACTACTAACCACCTGTAACTTGTTGGTATATAAAGGTAATTGTAAAATTAAATTGGTGGGAAATGGTGCGATTAAGCAATATTTATAATGCCAAAGTTTGTGCCTTAGTTCCATTTTTACCCTCATTCCAAACAAATAGCCTTTTGAATTCCCCGATATTTTCTTGCTGCTCTTTAACTTCTTTTGGTGTGAGATTTTTTATTGTGCCATCTTTGAGTTGGCATTCAATATGCGTAATCATTACATCTGAGAGTCCTTGATCAAGTTTTAGCAAACTTTCAACTTCATCTTTTTCTAAAATACCATCTCGCAACGATTTTTTTAAGCTTTTAATAATTTCTTTCATATCAGAATTGGCTTGAGAAAGTTTGCTAGTTAATTCAATATTTCTCTCGTTAACACCAATTTTTCCTTCTTCAAAAAAATCAAAAACATATTCTAAAGTTGACTTTTGCTCTTCAAAATCCCCAATTTTTACCATTCTATTAGCCTCTATGGCTTTTTTTCTTTTGTCATCTGGTAAAGCTTCTAAATCACTATAAAAGCCAACATAATCATAAATTCTTCCAAAAGCATTACCTACAACTGATGGATAAAAAGAATCATCTTTTAATAAACGCTCCTCTAAATCCTGAAGTAAACCATTTGAAATATTTGAGAAGAGAGAATCTTGCTGATTTCGTGTTAGTAAATTATGAACAGATGTATTCTCAAATCCATTTTTATAAAGACCATTATAGAGAGAAATTCCTTGAAATTTTTCAATGGCTTCAAAAATATTTTCTTGAGTTATCCCTTCTTTTTTAAGGTAATTAACTATATTATTTAAAACATTTTCTTTGTCTAAGACGCTTACAATTTTTTGAATATGTGTATTAAATTTATCGATAAACTCATTCCCCATATCAGTTTCGGTAAACAACTTAATTTTTATTAGTTGTTCATCAGTTGTAAGCAAAGAATCATCAGTATTTTGTAGTTTTATAAGTAGGTTGTATAGCTTTGCTTCATTATAAGATTTTACAAATAATGAGTTTTGGTATTCTGGCGATTTAAGAGATGGAACGTAGCCAATTGAGGCAGGCCTAGAACCAATAGCCTCATAATTTTTATCTTTTGAGCTAAAACCATCAACAAAGCTATAAGCATAACCGCTAGTATTTCTTAGCAACTCTGAGAGTTTTGCTTGATTAACATTTATATCAGATGGAAAAACGCCACCATTAGTTAAATCAATCTCATTTGAACAAGATTGAACGATTTGATCTAAATCAATTCCATCTTCTGCAACCTCAGTTTTTATTTCATCATACAAATCTTTTAACTCTTGCTCTGAAGCTTTTAGTATCTGCTTTGACTTATATGGTAGTTTACCAGACATAAAATAGATTTAGTTTTTAATGTGATAATACATTTTCAACACTAGTTTTAATAGTGGTAATTTTGTAGGTTGAGTAATCTTTATCTTTAACTTCAATTATTCTTCCGTTTTTATCTTTAGTCGGTTCTTCATTAGCTTTTGATTTTAAGTCACCATCAAGATTAGCAAAATTTCTTAATATGCTAGCAAAATCGGTAGCATTTGCATTAAGGGTAGAAGGGTTGACAGTTGTCAGTGTAGCTGATAAGCTGGTTAATAGTTGGGTAGCTGTAATACCTTCGTCTGCTAAATGCTCTTGTAAAGAACGAGCTTCTTCTTTACTTAACTTACCATCACTTACTATATATTGGTTAAACGCTTTTAATGCATCAGTGTCTGGATTGAATTTTGAAATAATTTTATTGAACATATCATCTGCTTGAGATATAGCAACTGCAGGAGTTACACCATTCTGGTTAAGGTAGCCTTGATATATTTTTGCTTTCATTTCTAAAAATTCAACAGAATTCATTTTTCTGCTTTTCATCAATTCAGGATCAGCCATTATTTGTTCTAGCAAAGTTTTAGCCTCAGGAATACCTTCAAGTTGAGAAAGTAAATTTGAGAAAGTTTTTGGATTTTCATTTACCTCTTTGATAATTGCCTGAAAATCAGTATTTCTATCTAAGCAACCCGTTGAGACATTTATTGCAATTGTTATTGCGGCAATTAATATTTCAAAGAATGACATATTAGCTATATTAGCAAGCATATCTGAAATTGACCTTCTCATAAATGGATCAGGAAGTATGCAAGCTAACACATCGAATTTTTCTTGAGCTTTTTTAGGTAAAGAGCCATGAAACCATAATTTATTGGCTTCATCGGCTTGAACCATGTAGTTATCAAGTGAATCTCCATTTCCTAATTTTGGATGAGTTATCAAATCACCTTTACAATATACATCTGACCTTTGTTCTGGAGATAATTTATGCTCTTTTCCTTCCTCATCAAGAAAGAAAAAATATTCAATCTTTTCTGGATCATCACCATTTCTTTTTGCAAAAACCCTACGAGGCTTATTTATTTTTGGATTATTAGCATCTGAAAGATCAACATCTTGGTTTTTATTACTTAGCTCGGTTAGATCAACATTAAGTAACCTCTTCCCGTCTTGAAAACTATCAAGCCTGTGTAAATCTTGTGGAATATAATAATAAGCAAATTCAGAAAAATACTGCATTTTTTCTGATTCCCTTTCAAACATATATACTGAGAAATCCACAGAAGAATATTGGATAGAAGGCATCGGAAAAGTGCCAACTTCTGTTTTAATGTCATATATTTTTGTAGGAAGTAGTTCATGAGGTAAATCCTCCAAAACCATTCTAAACATCTGTTCTTTCGGTCTTTCCTGAGTTGGATCATTAGCTTTTTGAAGGTTGGCATCCCTTATCTTTTCTTGTGTTTCACGATCTTTTAATGCTTCTGTAGCATTTTGTTTATAAGATTCTTGAGCTAAACCATATCTGGCTTGAAGCTCAGCTTTGTCAAAGTCCGTTAAAGCATTAAGTCTATCAACCTCAACTTTTCTTGCTTGAGTTTGAGCATCTTTTTCTTTTACTTTTAACTCATCATCTACAACTGCAGCTTGAGCATCTTTAAGAGCCCTATCTCCTTGAGCGGTTATTACAGCTGCCTCCGCATTTTTAAATGCTGCTTCAGCACTTCTACCCTGAGTATAAGCTTCTTTAATTTTTCTCTTCTCTTCCGCAGATAAACCCCAATATTTTTTTCTTAAATTTTCACCAGCAGAACCTTCGGACATCCATTCAAAAAAGTCCTTATCTTCTTCTTGAGTACCACCAGTTAAAAAGCCACTACCTCCTGTTCCAGTGCCACCAGCATTTCCTCCGCCTCCTTGTTTTTGTTTTGCTTCTGCTTCTGCTTTCTTTTCTGCTAATCTTCTAGCTTTGAATTGATCTTGGGTTTCTCCTGTTAAATAATGGGTTGTGCCATTATCTGTTAGCCACTGTGTTTTATCATCTTTTCCATCTTTATTACGATCAACAACCTGAAAAAGCCCCATTTTTTGACCCAGCTCAAAATCCTCCCCTGCATAGAAATTACTACTTAGAAGAAATTTTATTTTATTTTGTATCATATAATCTCCTATGTATTATATATATTTTTGTTAACCTAACGCTTGAACATTTAGCCTTAAAGTAGCGGGGTTGGTTTTTATTTGCTCAATTAAATTAGCAGGAATTGATGAAATTACACCATTACCCTCTCTAAAATCTTTTAGATCTCCAAGCATTCCTCTACTATTAGATTCAGGTTTAACATTATAGCTAATATCGTAAAGCAATTCTAAATCAGAGGTATTATACTCTTTTCCATTTATTTTAAATTTTTGATTTGTACCAATATTTATTCTATCGGTATTACCATCAAGGTTCATTTCACTTTTTACAGGATTAGAAAATTCAAAATTAACTTCCTTATCACCTGAAGAAATGATTATATTACCCACCTGAACACTTGCATTTGGTTTAAGAGAATATTCTTGAATATCTGTAGCATCATCAAATGTATTTCTTGCATTTGATGAAATAAGGGAGGCATTCCCACCATCAGTATATACATAGAATGCACCATCAACTAAGGTTCTAGATAATTTAGATGGATCTACAGCAGAGGTTGCTGCGGGGGTAACACTAGATGGTGCAGTGGTTGATGGGTTGTTATTACCAGAAGATAATTCACTCGTGCCATCAGCCCTGTGAAGAAAGATTGGCTTAGGTAATTCCTCACCTTTTTTAATGTTACCAGATTGAATTATACTTATTTCTGCCCCTGGTGCTAAATTAACCTCAGTTATTACCCTATCCTTACCAACTTTATAACCACTTACTAAAGAACCCTCAGTAGGTAAAACCGTCAAATCACCTAATGTACTAGAGCCAAAAATATTATTTTCACCGGTTAAAATGTGACATATATTAGAAACTGTAGGAATAACATACATCGTGTCATTTCCCTCAACTAATCTTAAAGAATTAGAATAACCTGCACTAAAGCCACTTGGTGCATTACCTCGATCAATGTTATATTTTCTTGCTTCTTCTATAGACATTTGATGAACTCTTGCGAATCTAGGATCATCTTTACCAATAACCTCAAACGGCTCTTGGAAGGATCTTGCAACCTGATTTCCACCATATAAAACAACACCAGCTAAAATATGCTCTAAACATCCAGAGCCATTTTTTCTAATAAGCTTGTGAGCAAGTAAGCCTATTGCAACGGCTGGTGCCGCAAGGGCAGTACCTGCAAGTAAGGCACCTACTGCTAAATTTCTACTAATTTTAACACCAGAGTCTTTAACTTTTTCGATTAAAGGAGAATCCTGAATTCTGTTAATAAAATTTGGAATGCTTAAAATAGTACCCATTGCACCCAATGTTTCCGTTTGTTGACGACCCCCCCTATTATTATCAATAAAATTAGCTACATCTCTAAGATGTATTATTTCTCTTGGATCATTTATCAAAAACTCATGATTAGGATCTTGTATTGGATTATGACCAGCTTTCCTGCGATTAAATTTATCTGACCTTTGATAAGCAGGATCAAATTCATGTAAAATTTTTACCATAGGTCTTGTATGAGGCTCTATGGTTGTATGTTGAAGATATACCTTTTTAGCAACTAAAGAGTTAACAACAACAAACTCATCTGGACTTCCTAACTCCAACTTTGTCTCTACGCTTGAACCAACTAACCTACCTTCTTTTAGAGGCCTCAATGATTCATAATCGTTCATTCCTAATGTGTATTCAAACTCCCAAATATTGCAGGCTCTTCCTGTACTTCCAGAAAACTCCCTAGATTGATTATCATTCTCCATCCATGGCCTCATCACTGAAAATCTAAGAACCATCATTAAATCTTTTACCGAAGGTTTGGAATCTGAATCATCTGGATTAAAATCAAATGTATAACTATAATCATTTTTATATTTTGTCCTAACAAGTGGGTCAGAAATCTCCTCCCTGATAGTTCTGCAACTTCTTGTTGGTAAAGCAAAACCAGTTCCATGATCGCTAAAATTAGGCTCTTCATGTATAATGGGTATGATTCTTGAATTGTCATCCCATGACTTAGCCATGTATGTTAGCTCTAGATTGAGCCTTTTATCAGAGTTTGCCTTAAAAATACCAGTTTGAGCTTGTAACTCTGGAACATCGGCACCACCCAAACCATTATAATATGATGCGGTAACCATTCTCCCCCACAATTTACCAGTAATAGAGTTATGATCTCTTAAAAAATTTGCCAATTCCGCATCTTTCATTTTTCTAAAGAAATTCATGACCTCTTTAGGGTTTACATCCGGCATTTCAATTTTTAATTGTTCTATAACCTCTTTTTCAAAGGCAGAATCTCTAGGAGGCATTAGTGAACTAAAAAATGTTTTATCTTTGGCAGCTGGACCTGCGTGTAAGCCTCTCATTTCAGAAAGAACAGATTCATTATCAAATTCCTCGCCTCTCACTCTTCTTAAAATTTTATCCACGCCAATGAAAGACTCTAGAAGGTTAGTTTTTGCATAAGAAGTTGTTAGTAACCTGATATCTCTAATAGCTTCTTGAAGATCATCAAAATCGCTCTTTTGTAGGTTATTTAATTGAACCCTTTCTGCCATCGCCCTAAGGCTATGGTCATCTTTTATGGCTTCAAAAAAAGCGGATCTTTTTAATAAATATTCTGATGGATCAGCAAAAACGTTATCAATAAATGCATCTTTAAATAACCTTGCGGTTTTATTATCAAGAGTATCTAATAAGTTTAAATTTGCATTTACTTCTGGCTGTTGCTTCTGCCTAATTACATCAAGCACTTTCTTTATAGATTCTTCTCCTCCTGATAAATTTATACTCCTTAAGTAGCCTTCAATTTTTTCATCACCCAAATCAACTCTTGTTAATATCCCTTCAATAGTTTGTGGATTTGTAATGCCAAGAGCTTCAAAATGCTCTCTGTAGGTTGTTCTATCGCTTAAAAACTTTTTAATTTGAGTTTCATCTGCACCCATTTTTTTTAACAAAACGGCAGCTTTATCTTTATCACCATCAGCCAAAGCCATTATACTTAAATAGCCTGAAGATTCTCTAGTGACATCCTGCACATCGATTCTTTTTATTTGATATCTTGAAAGGTTGTTATTGATCCTATCCTTTAAGCCATCTTTCATCGCCCTAATAGCTGGAGAATTACCAGTATCATCATCTGATATAATTTCTAGCTGCTTCTTAAAAACTTTGTAAAGGTTTGATATTGAAGCAGCAAATCCTGCGGCTGCAAATGTAACTCCTACCATATATATCTCCTATAAATTCCTATTAATTTCCTGTCCATTTATCGCCAAAAAAGTCTTTTAGAACATTTTTGACTTCAGCTGGGGGTTCCTTTCCCTCACCAGCCATAAAAATTACACCATGTTTTTCAATATCAATAAATCCACTTTCAGCAGCTGCTTTGAAGGATGGGTAATCAGATTCTTTTAGCAATAGATAAACATAAATATCTTTGCCTTCTTCATTCTGAAGAGACAGAAACTCCAGCCTTGCACCCCTTTCGGATATAATTTTTTCAACCATAGATTTATGCCCTTGTGTAAACATTGTTTAATTTATTATCTTGTTACCCCAGCCTCAACTGATGCGCCACCACTCATACCACCACCAACCATATTCATAGCCATCATAGGTGCCATGTATTTTTGAGCAGCTTCTGGGTTTGCCATCATATAAAATTGCATTCCCTGCTGTGCAACGCCCATTAAGGAAGCTTTACCTTCCATAAGAGCCTCCAAAGTGCTAACTGCCTGCCATGCTACAGCTAAACCGGCCATACCTTGAACTAGCTTGTTATTCTCTTTCAATAACCCCATAGATACTTGAGAAGCCATTTTTCCACAGGTTTGAAAATATTTAACTGCGAATGTTTGTTTTTGCTTATTACTTTGGAATTGAATTGGTTTAGCAGGTTCCTGTTCTTGAGTTAAATTTTTACCAGTATTTTTACACTCTTTTCCTGCGGCGGTATTACCCAAATTTTGCATATGGTCATCTACAGTAACTCCAGCAGTTACAATATTTTCGGGATGTTCATCACCAGTGTGAGAAGCTACATCAGCACCATGGTTAGTTCCAGTGCCAGCTCCACCAGAAGAAACTGAGGCCTTCCAAGCATTATGGTGAGCGGCTTCCATATTTAATTCGCTAATATGAGCTTCATTTAAACCATCAACTGCTTTAGCCAAACCTTGATCAACCGAATTATTTTTTACAGAAGAACCTCCATCTTTGGCTACATTAGCTAAATTAGCTTCCGCTTCTAATCCTGTCAAACCAGCTCCCTTTTGTCCTTTTGCAACAACGGCAATACCTTCTTGAACAGCAGCGCCAACATTACCATCCGACAAATTAGAAGTTGCTTTAATCCCATGACCAATAGCAGATACTACCCTAGCAGCTGGAAGAACTGGCGCTACTTTATCTGCAACTTCTGTTGTCTCTTGAACAAAAGTCATCACTGCACCCCCTATATCACCATCGCCAAGTTTTTGAGCCACTTTAACTGTTCCTGATACACCAGGTATGACATCCATTATTGTGTTATCTCCACTCATACAATTCTCCTTGTTAGTTATTAACCCTCATTATACTCTAAAATAGTTAACAAATCGTAAAGAATTTTGAATTTATTTCAAATTTTTTATATTTTTTGTAACCATCTGATATGTAATGGTAATTGTACGATAAAAATAATATTTTGGCTATAGGAAATTTGATTGGTTGCAGAATGGATACTAAAAAGTGGCTTGTATTGATTCTGTATAATGGCTGAGGGAAGTGGTTTTTTAAGGGCGGTTGAGAAAAAATCAACTTTTGGTTTAACCATCAATTTCTTTGTTGGGATTATTATTTTCCTTCACACCAATCTGCTTCTCATAGGCGTTCCAGATGTCTTTGCGTCCTGATAATTCAAAAAAATGTGAATTATATCGGGCATATGACGTGCTAATAATATCAGGTTGGCGCAGTTGGAAAGGTTTTAGGTGATGCTTAGGTTTGGAGAGCTATCAAGTTAATAAGGAGAGAGGTTAAGGTAGCGGAAGCTTAAGCTCTGAACAAAGTGCAAAAGTTCGAATCTCAAAAGAGTAGCATTATGCTTTTCAAACTCGTGAGCTTTTTACAAAACAATCAAAGTATTGATTTTACTGGTATTCCAACCTCTGAACTAATTTGCGATAGGTTCAGGGCTTTGGAGAAAAACGGGCATATGGAGAGAGAAAGGAGCTGTTTCTAGCACGAGAGGTTCAGTACCACCCCCGCGAAAACCCCAGTATCATTGCGGCTTTCAGGGCTAACACCCCATTGGAGAGTGAGTTTTAAGCTGTAAAATGGCGGAGCGTGGGGGATTCGAACCCCCGATACGACTTTACAATCGTATAACGGTTTAGCAAACCGCCGCCTTCAGCCTCTCGGCCAACGCTCCGGATAACGTTCTAGTGTGTTATAAGCTAAAAATTAGCTGAGTAAACTATTTTTAATATATAAAATTTGGCGTTGTTAGGTAAGTTTAGATTTTAATTAATTTCTGTAGTTTTTTCTCTTTAGTGCCTCCCCGCATTTATTGCGGGGTTAAAGAACTTAATTTATGCAACCACATCATTTTTCATTCCCGCCCCGTGTCAAGCACGGGGTAAACTCCAGCGGGAATCTATATGACAATGGATACCCGCTTCCGCGGGTATGAAGTGAGAAAATTTGTTCTAGTTAACCCCGTAATAAATGCGGGGTGAAAATTGTGGTTAAGGAACTTATATCTATCTATACCTAACAATACCTAAAATTTTATGAAATTTGTTTACGATTTTTTAACTATTATATGTTATAGTGGTGAAAGTTAGAAAATGGAAGATGGATACATAATAAATCCACTTCCCTTAGGTAGACTGAGGTAATTAGTGCTATAACCTCCTATTGTTACCCCGCATTTATTGAGGGGTTAATGGTTAAAAGTGTTTACAAACATAAGTTTAGAGCCTGTTTTTGGTTTACCCCGCAATAAATGCGGGGTGACAATTATAAAAATAACAAATTAATAACAAAAAATTTATTTTATGAATTTTTTAACACAGATTTCACTTCAACAGCAATTGCAAACCGCAACTCCAGCTTATGGCAAGGCGGAGTTTGATGCAATAATGGCAGAAGTGAATGCCATCAAAGAGGCAATATTTCCAGCTGATGAAAACAAACCCTCAGTTTTAACGCAGGCTTATCCGAATATAACTAGAGATTTGTTAATAAAAAATACTAATTCTGATGTAGAAAAAAATATTCAATACTCAAGTAATGCTTATCTAATAAATTATTTTTTTGGAGAGGAATATATTGCTTACTTGATGAGTAAGGCAGATGGAGATTTAACTAAGTTTAGAGGGGCCTTTTATAAAGAACTTAAAGAACTTGAAATTCAAACAGATTCTGATGATTCTAAAGATAAATTTAAACCCTTCGGTGATGGTAAACCACTTGCAATTACTAATAACACCCTGCCTGCTAGTGTCAGTGGCAGTGATGGCACTAGTACTACACTAAACTGGGGGTTTACTCCCGCCTATTTTGATGGAAGTGATACCCCAGAAGAACAAGAAGCCTTAAAAAAAGCAACTTTTGCCGGTATTCTAAAAAATTATTCACTTTCGTTCGCAGATTCCCCTCCAACTTTTTATGATTTTCAAGGCGATAACAATACAAATATTTGGGGAGCGATTTTACAAATTTTAAGCAATATCTTCAAATTTGATTTAACTGAGTTTTTCCCTAATAAAAACAACGAAAATGAAAAAGATAAAAAATCTACCATTGAATATTATACTTCTGATGCAGGTAAAACCGAACTTCAAGGTGCTCTTCAAGAAAAAATAAAAACAATCACGCCAGAGAAAATTCAAAATTTAATTGCAGATAGTGAAACACCAGAGAAATTCCTTGAAGCACTAAATAAAGAATTTGGTAATATGGAAGTTGATGTTTATACTGGCACTAGTACAAACTATGAAAAAGTCTTAAAAAAAGTAAAACTAAGCGATTTAGGCTTTAAGTTAAATAGTGATCAAGCAAAACCTCTTCTTCAAGTAGCTGGCGTTTTAGCTGATGCTAATTTAAAAGATATATATACTAACTTAGATCTTACAAGCCCAGAACATTATCAAGAATTAAGAAAAAATGCTATTTTGCAGAAGGCTAAAGTTCTTGAGGTTGTTAGATATGATGTGGATTATAGTGATAATAATACTTCTTACAAGATAAAAGAGAGTTTTTATACGCCAGAAGTTTCAAAAGAAATCGCAACAGGGCTCGCCCAAGCATTAATAGGCGTTACTATTAAAAATTCTGATGGAAATACTGATATTGTAATTGCAGATATAAATGGAAAGGCCGCAGTAAATTTATTTACTAAAGGAACGCTTTCAGGAGATTCAGAAAACAATGAAAACCTAACTAAAATCTGGAATATAATTAAAGGTAAACCAATTGAGTTTGATGTTAATGGTAAAAGAGTTGAGATGTCCATAAATGAATTTGCCCGATATAATGGTTTAATGACAACCGGTAATACACAAGGTATCTTGCCTGAATTATTTAGGTTAGAACCTATCAATGTTGCGATGAAAAATCTTACGACCGAGGAAATAAAAGCCCCTGTTGATGTCACTAAAGGACAAACCTCAAAAGATGCTGGTAGTGGTGGTGGTAGTAAAGCTTCAGTTAGTGGTGGTGCCAGTCTTGAAGATGCCCCCCCTCCTCCAGTAATAAATAACAATCCAACCCCAGCGGGCAGAAAAACTTACGCAGAACATTTGAGGGATTTAGATGAAGCCTGCAATATAATGAGGAATTTATTTACTGATGAAGTTGGCTCCACAGAACAAAGTATGCTTAGGTATATTGATAGAAAATTCCCTCCTCAGCAAGCTAAGGATATAAAATATTTATGCAGAACTATTCACGAACATTTTGAGAGTAGCAATTCAAATAGAGATCCTTCATCACTACCAAATCGCTTTATTTTGCCAAGAGATATGAGCAGGTTTAACAGATATGTTGATAGACTTCAAAATTCTGCACATAGAAGGGTTGAAAGGGCTTCTGATGTATATGCGGAATATGATTTGGTAACTATACAAGGCAGTCAAAAAGCTAGTTACCCAGGGGCAGATATATATCTCAGTGATGAAGATTACAATTATATGAAACGAAGAAATGAAAATAATGGCAATTTCTTTGAAAAAGCTTTTTTACCAGCTATTAGAGCCAATGATGGCAATTTCTTCGGCATAGATGATTTGAACAAAGCAAAAAGAGAAAGAGATGCTTTACAAAATCCAAAAGACTCAAAAAATGGATTATCTGGAGGGATTTCTGAGGAAGATGCAAGTCCAACAAGTGGAATAACTGGAGGAGTAGCTGATGAGGAAGATGCAAGTCCAACAAGTGGAATAACTGGAGGAGTAGCTGCTGAGGAAGATGCAAGTCCAATACCAACAAATGTTGATACAGAAACTCAAATATTTTTGAATGCCTTATCTACTAATGATCCAGCAGAAAAAACTGCATTGGCAGATGTTATCTCCGCCCTGCAAGAGGCTAATGTGCAGTATAAGGCCACTACCACTACTAATAACGAAAAAGCAGAGAAAGCTTTTGCTGAACTAATAAAAGCACTTGGCGAAGGTGCAACTATAACTATAGGTGCCGATGGCAAAGCTTCAGTTAAAAAAGGTGACAATAATGTTAATATAGAAAACCTAGAATTAATCCCATTTACAGCAAATCAAACCATCGAAGGCGTTGATTTATCAGCCCAAGGCGATCAATCTCAAGCATATCTTAAAGCTGTTGGAAAACTATCTAATGCCGTTAATATAAATGCAACTTCTAATGCAAATATATCCTCAGTTAATGGAAACAATTTGCTAAAACTTCAAGAGTTTGCCAGATAATAAATGATGCGGTGTTTTCTCTTTAGTCCCTCCCCCTGTTTACGGGGGGAGGTTAGAGCCTGCCCCGCACTTGTTGCGGGGAGGGGGGCTATTCCCAAAAACCATCAACAATCAAGCAATTAATGCCCCCACCACAGCCCTCCCTCGTAAACGGGAGGAAGGGGTTTTCCCGAAGACAATCAACCATTAACATTAAGCCTTTCTGCCACTGCATCGCTGTAAGTATGGTTGGAGAAAACTTCTTGCACATCGTCTAAATCTTCAAGTTTATCAATAAGGTTTTCAACTTTTTCGGCGGTTTCAAAATCAACTTCCATCTCATTTTTAGCACGCCATTCAAATTTTCCAGATTCTGGATCACCAAGTTTAGAGGAAATCAATTTCTGCACTTCACCAAAATTTTCAACGGAACAGATAATTTCGTGATGGTCATCAAAACTTTGGCAGTCATCAGCTCCAGCTTCAATCGCAACTTCAAAAATCTTTTCATCACCAGCAATAGATTTTGGATATTTGAAAACGCCTAGTTTCTCAAAACCGAATGAAACACTGCCGGTTTCCCCAAGGTTTCCACCGAATTTTGAAAAGGTAGAACGAACATCTGAGGCTGTTCTGTTGCGGTTATCAGAGAGTGCCTCAACGATAATCGCAACGCCACCTGCGGCGTAACCTTCATAGCGGATAGATTCAAAATCATCTCCAGCTTGGTTGCCGATCGCCTTTTTTATGGCGGCTTCAATTCTATCTTTCGGCATTGATCTTGCCCTTGCTGCGGAAATCGCAAGCCTTAACCTCGGGTTATGATCAGGCTCTGGAAGCCCAGATTTTGCTGCCACGATAATTTCGCGTGCTAATTTTGTAAATAGATTAGCCCTTTTTTTATCCTGAGCGCCTTTTCTATGCTTTATATTTGCAAATTGCGAATGCCCTGCCATATAATCAGTTGTTAGTTATTAGTTGTTAGTTTTTTATGTTAAAAAAATTTATAATTCCAGCTTTTTTTATTGCTAGTTTTTTTCTTACTTCTTGCACAAGAGAAGAAAGAAAAATTGATAATTCAATGTTTGATTTCTCAGTTGAAGAACCAATAAAACAAGAAGTTCTGCCCACTAAATTAGAAGAAGCACCTGCACAGGAGCAACAATCAGCACCTC
>JANRLM010000038.1 GCA_033762595.1 Rickettsiales bacterium | reverse complement strand
GTGGAGCTTAAGAGAGATGCAGTTGGTTCAGTGGTGCTGAATCAATTATATAAATTCACGCCATTACAAACCAGTTTTGGCTATAATATTTTGGCGTTAGATCACGGCAGACCAAGGCAGATGAACATTAAAGATGTCCTTTCCTCTTTCATTAAATTCAGAAAAGAAGTTGTTACTAGAAGAACCGCTTTTGAACTTCGTAAAGCTCGTGAAAGAGCCCACATTTTAGTTGGTTTATCACTAGCAGTTGCCAATATTGATGAAGTAATTGCGATAATTAGGGGTTCTGCTGATGTTTCTATCGCTAAAGCTGCCCTAATGGAAAAAGATTGGAACGCAACCAGTGTTGAGCCATTAATCAAACTCGTTGATGATGAATTTAATGTGGTGATTAACGGCAGATGTAAATTCACTGAAGAGCAAGCAAAGGCAATTTTAGAGATGAGGCTTGCTAGATTAACCGGTCTTGAACAAGAAAAACTAACCGCTGAATTAAACGAGCTTGCAAAAGCGATTGAAGAATTTCTTTCAATTTTGGGTGATGAGGCAAAAGTTTTCAAAATCATCAAAGATGAGCTTATTGAAATCAGAGAAAACTTCGCAACACCTCGCTTAACTGCTATTGAAGCACAAAATCTTGATGATGATATTGAAGATTTAATCGCAAGAGAAGATATGGTTGTAACCGTAACTTTAGGTGGTTACATCAAACGCACTCCGCTTTCAACTTATCGCGCACAAAAACGCGGTGGTAAAGGTAGAAGCGGTATTGATCTCAAAGAAGAAGATGTAACAACGCAGGCTTTCATCGCAAACACGCATACGCCGATGATGTTCTTCTCAACCAAGGGCAAGGTTTATAAACTCAAAACTTATAAATTACCGCTTGGAAATCCGCAATCTCGTGGCAGAAGTTTGGTAAATATCTTCCCTCTTGATCAAGATGAAAAGATAAATGTTATTCTGCCAGTTCCTGAAGATACAACCTCTTGGGAAGAATTAGATATAATATTTGCAACCGCCCTTGGCAATATTAGAAGGAATAAACTTTCTGATTTTGAATCTATTCGTGCGAACGGAAAAATAGCAATTCGTTTAGAGGATAATGATAGTTTAATAGGCGTTTCAACCGCAAAACCAAGTGATCACATATTACTTGCAAGCTCAGAAGGCAACGCCGTTAGATGCCCCGTTGAGGCAGTTCGTGTGTTCAAAGGTAGGGATTCCAGCGGTGTTAGGGGTATCAGGCTTGATGCAACCGATAAAGTTATCTCTCTCACCATCATTAATGGCATTGAAGTTAATACACAAATTAGAGATGAATATCTTGATTTACCTGTTGAAACAAGGCTTGCGATTGCAAAAATTCTGCCTTCAATGTATTCGCAAGATCACCAACTAAAGGAAGAAAGCTCACTTCATTTTGATAGAAAAATCACCCTTGAACAACTCAAAACCACTGGCAATGAAGAAGTTGCTGAGAAATTGGAGAAGATTTTAACAGAAGCAAATTGCAAAATTAATTTTGATACTGCAATTGATTACGCTCGCAATGAGGAATTCATTTTAACTATCACAGAAAAAGGCTTCGGCAAACGCACAAGTGCCTTTGAATATCGCATTACGAACAGGGGTGGCAAGGGCGTTACGAATGTTAAAACTGGTGAGAAAAACGGCAATGTTTGCGGCAGTTTTGCAGTTACAGATAAAGATCAAATATTGCTTGTAACTGATACTGGAAAGCTAATCCGTTGCCCTGTTGATGGCATTAGAATTACTGGCAGAAATGCATCTGGCGTTACAATTTTCAGAATTGAAGATAATGAAAAAATCGTCTCCGCTGCAAGAATTGCAGGTGAAGAAGCTGAAAATACCGAGGTTGAAACTCATGCTGAGACACAAAGTGAGGGTGCGGTATCTTCTGAAACGGAAGGGGGTGAATAGTAGATTTATACAGAAATTCCAGCTTCTCTAACAAGCTGAGTCGCTGTATATCGGCTTAAACATCCCATAATATTGCTTGGCTTTCCATCTTTTATTTTTTGTATAACTAAATCTGCTGCTGGCTCATATTTTCCAGAAATTACAGCTTGAATTCTATCGTTGCCAGAAGGATGAGAATCAGATTCTGGTTGTTGTTCCATCCTAATTACTTGTAATGCCTGCAAGAAATTTTCTTTTCCAACAATTTTTACCGCAAATGCATCTGCTAGATATTCGTCATGATGTTGGTTTCCTTTTGGGTCTCCTATAATCGAATGTAAAAACTCATGAGATAGACCAGATCTTACTGAATTAGCAAGCTTTTCTGGTTCATATAAAAAACTTGTTCCTTCCAGCAAGCCAATAAAACAATTGGAGAAAGATACTTCTTGGGTTCTAGTATTGGTGAGTTTATTAGCTAATAGAGCAAAAATAACGCCTGGAATATCATGGTTGTAGGCAGCATTTCTTTGAAGATAATCTATTTTTGTATTAAGCTTTTGATCCCACTCCTCAACTAAGCTTTTAATAACCTGATTAACAAATTCTTTTTGTTGAGGTTGAAAATCTTCTAAAAATAAATAAAACCCAAGTTTAGGATTAGGTTTCCCATCTTTTAAATAATGTGCTTTAACCTTTTCTGCTAGAATGTACCTTATATCATCCATTTTTTTCAATAAATTTCTGTAAATGATATCAAAAAAAAATTAAAAAATCGTTAACAATACTGCAAAATAGTATATAAAGGGCTAAATTATTGAATATAAACAAACTATGTCCACAGGTAAAGCACCAAATGAAGGAATAAAAACCGAAAGTAACTATCTGCGTGGTGGAATCAAGCAGGGGCTTGAAAAAATCATTGAAGGCTCACTTGCAGAAAGTGATACTATCCTCACTAAATTCCACGGCATTTATCAGCAAGATGATAGAGATTTGAGGGCTGGCAGAAGGGCAAAATTCTTGGATAAGGCTTACAGCTTTATGGCTCGTGTGCGTGTTCCGGGCGGGGTTTGCACGCCATCCCAATGGCTTCATATGGATTGGATTGCAGATAATTACGCCAACGGCACGCTTAAATTAACCACTCG
>JANRLM010000037.1 GCA_033762595.1 Rickettsiales bacterium | reverse complement strand
ATATTTTTTGATTAGGTATCAAACGCTCTTTATAAGCAAAAATAAAAGCATCAACAGCGAATGGCACTTCCTCATTTTTTGTAAGCTCAAAATATTTTTTTAGAGTTTTCCAAGCTAACTCAAAAGTAAATTCAAAAACTTGAATAGTTCCATTAATTTCTAGCTTGCTGGCTTCAGGATATATTGAAACCGCATTTTCCAGCTCAATAACTGCTTTACCAAAATTATCTAAAAACTCTAAATATCTACTTTTTTTCATATAAAACCAAACCTTCTTGGTTTATTTTTTTTCTTAAAGATTTATCAACACTATCGTAATCAACCAAATCTATAGAGTTTAAGGTTGGCGGATTATCTAATATATTTTCATAATATTTCCAATCTTCAAGTGTAGCTTTTGGGCAGGAAATAGCAATATCAATATCTGAAAATTCTCTTGCAGTTCCATTAGCCCTTGAGCCAAACAAATATAGTTTTTCTACTGCTTTATTAGCAGACAGTAAGCTTGCAAGCTCTTGAATATAATCCTGAATTACCATTTATAAAAAACTAAATAACCAGAAACTAAAACCACCCAAATTAGGGAAACTGGCAGGAAGATTTTCCAGCCGAGTCTCATTAATTGGTCATATCTATATCTTGGTAATGCTGCACGCACCCATATAAAACAGAATAGCAAAAAGCAAACTTTTAATGCAAACCATACAAAACCAGGGATAAAACTTAAGGCAGGAACATCAATAACCGGCAACCAACCACCTAAGAATAAAATTGTTGTCATACCGCACATTAAAATCATATTTGCATATTCACCTAAGAAAAATAATGCGAATGTCATTGAGGAATATTCCACATTAAAACCTGCCACAAGCTCGGCCTCAGCTTCAGGCAAGTCAAAAGGGTGGCGATTTGTCTCAGCCAAAGTTGAAATAAAAAACATCACAATCATTGGTAATAATAACAAATGTTCATACCAAGTTCTTTCAGCAAAACTAAGAACAATATCGGTTAGATTCATTGAGCCTGCGAATAAAAGTGCGGTTATTACAATTAGCCCAAGTGAAACCTCATATGAAACCATCTGAGCTGATGAGCGAATTGCTCCAAGAAAGGAATATTGAGAGTTTGAAGCCCAGCCTGCAATTATAATTCCATAAACACCAAGTGAAGAAATTGCGAATAAATATAAAACGCCAACATTGATATCAGCCAAGGCAAACCCTTCTGTTACTGGAATTACCGCCCAGCCAATCATAGCTAAAATGAAAGTTAGCATTGGTGCTAAAATGAATAAAACTTTGTTAGCTTTAGCGGGGATTATAGTTTCTTTTAGGAATAATTTTACGCCATCAACAAGCGGTTGAAGAAGCCCAAAAGGCCCAACCACATTAGGGCCTTTGCGAAGTTGCATTGCAGCAATAACTTTTCTTTCAGCCAAAGTTAAATAAGCAACGCAAAGCAATAACGGCACAATAATCAACAAAACGCGAAGCAATATCCACAAAGGTGGCAAGCACTCTGGCAGGGTCATCACGCAATTCTGTATTTGTTCAATGTTTAGCATAACTATTCAGGAAATGGTAACCCCAATTTTTCTAATGGAATATATTCAAAATAATAGTGACAACCAACATTTATAATGTAATCAAGAACATCTTGATACTTTGCATTCTTAAACCAGTCACTTAGTAAATACATATATTCCACTTCAATATTTGCTCTTGAAAGTAATTTTTTATATTGCTTCTTCTTAAAATCGCAAGTTTGTAATTTTTCATCAACCGATCCTTCAACCTGTTGAAATTTACACTCAATAATAAATAGAGTGTTTTTTATAATAACAAATATAGAATCATCAGGAAGTATCTTTTTAGAAATTATATTTTTCCAGTCAATACCTAACTCTTTTAAGAAAAAATTATAAAAATTATGTTTTTTATAAATTTTTCCTACTAATTGATTCTTATAGAAAACATTTTCATTTTCTACTTTATAATTTCTTTGGTTATTAAGAAAAGTTGATAAATCTGTTTCTCCTTCAAAAACCAAGCCTGTTTTAGTATTTGCACCGCCTATACCGCCCTTTTTCATACCAGCCTCTCACTTAGCTTACCAAGCCTTTTTATTGTAAGATCTGCATATTTGGAATCTAACTCTATACCAATATATTTTCTGTTATAAATCTTGCTTGCTAAACCGGTTGTTCCACTGCCATTAAATGGATCAAGAACAATATCGCCTTCATTGGTTGAAGCTAAAACGATTCTTTTTAGAAGCTCCATTGGCTTTTGAGTAGGGTGCTTTCCAAATTCTTTCTCTTCATTTTTTGGCGGGTAAATTGACCAAACAGATCGCATTTGAAGCCCAGGTTTTTTTATGAAATCTTCTTTCCAAGTTCCCTCTTTCATCGTTTCATAATTGAAGGTATGCTTAGCTTTTTTATCTTTTCTAGCCCAAATAATTGTTTCGTGACTTGCAGTAAAAAACCTGCAACTTAAATTAGGCGAAGCATTTGGCTTAAACCAAGAAATATCATTTAGAATATGAAATCCAGTTTTTTGAAGTAAAAACCCGCATTGATAAATTGAGTGGTAAGTTCCACTAATCCAAATTGTTCCTTGCGGTTTTAATATTCTTTTGCATTCATTTATCCAAGCCTCGTGAAATTTAAGATCTTCTTCAAACCCTTTACTTTTATCCCAGTTTCCCTTATTCACACTAACCATCTTGCCAGCTTGACAAGTAAAGCCATTATTAGAAAGCATGTAAGGCGGATCAGCAAATATCATATCCACATAATTGTCAGGAAATCTACTCATAACCTCTAAACAATCACCTAGATACAAGCAAAAATTTTCATCTTTGTAATAGTAAGGTTTTTCTTCATTTTTTACAACATTAGAATCAACTTTCGGCATACGCTTCGGCAGGGTCATCACGCAGCTCTGTATTTGTCCAATGTTCATTATTAAGTTATAAGTTTTGAGATATGAGTTATGAGATGTGAGTTTTACTCACATCTCATAACTCACCACTAACAATTCACCCCTAAAACCTTGCTCCTAACAGGGATTTTTTATTAAAACCCTTTTCTTCACCAAATTCTTGATTGCACGCAATCATTGTTTTTGAAACACGAGAAATTGGATCAGTAAAATAAAAATTGAAGAAATCCGCTTCAATCGCAACTTTTGATAATCTTCCGGCTGGCATATCGCTACTCGCAGGCCATTTTGCTGGGATTATATTATCAATATTTTTGAAAGTCGTAGAAATATTTTCAAGCTCTTTTCTAATTTCATCTAGCGTTGAAAAATTCTCTAAACCTAATTTTGTTGAAAGCTCTGAAATTATAATAAAATCTTGCTTCGCCTCACCCACTGGGAAAGTTGCTAACCTTGTTTTTTGAGGTCTGCCTTCTAAATTTACATATATCGCATTTTTCTCAGTGTAAGCTGCACTTGGCAGAATAACATCAGCTACGGAAGCCCCAGCATCCCCATGATGGCCGATATAAACCACGAAAGGTTTATCCAAACCACGAACATCAATTTCGTCTGCCCCGTGTAAAATCAGCACTTCAATATCGCCAGATTTTGCAGAATGAATCATTGAATAGACATCTTTGCCATTATTTTGTGGCACAAAACCAATTTCTAAACCGCCAGCTCTGCCAGCCGCTCTCTGCAACGCATTCAAGCCATTCCAATCATCACGAATGATATTATATTTCTCAGAAATTTTAACCGCTAGAGATAAAATCGCCTCAGCGTCACCCCTTTTATAGATTGCATTCCCAAGGATTATCACAGGGTTTTTTGCATTCGCTAATTTTTCACAGAAAATGTGATTTCCAGCCAAAATATCCTCTAAAATTTTTGGATCAGCACCTAAATTTTGATGCGGATAAGATAAATCAACCTCACCACCAATAACTGCAATTGGGATTTTTTTGTTAGTGTAAACCTTCCTGATTCTTGCATTTACAAGCGGCGCTTCATATCTAGGGTTTGAGCCAACAAGAAGCACTAAATCAGCTTTTTCCAGACCTTCAATAGTAGTGTTGAATAAGTAAGATGCTCGATTATTTGCGTTATAATTTGCACCATCTTGACGGCAATCATAATTTCTAACGCCCAGATTATCCAGCATATATTTCAGTGCGAACATTGATTCAACATCAACTAAATCACCAGCAATTGCACCAATTCTTTCAGGGTTAGTTTGTTTTAAGATTTGTGAGATGAGCGTGTAAGCTTCTTCCCAACTTGCTGGTTGAAGCCTTCCCATTTTACGAATATAGGGCTTATCTAACCTTTGATATTTCAAACCCTCAAACGCATAGCGAGTTTTATCAGAAATCCATTCCTCGTTAATTTCTTCATTCAAGCGAGGCAGAACGCGAAGCACTTCATTGCCCCTTGTATCAACCCTAATGTTTGAGCCAACTGCATCAAGCACATCAATAGTTTCAGTTTTCTTTAATTCCCAAGGGCGAGCTTTATAAGCGTATGGCTTAGAGGTTAAAGCACCAACTGGGCATAAATCAATAATATTTCCTGAAAGTTCTGAACTTAAGCCTTTTTCAATGTAAGTGCCAACTTCCATATGTTCACCACGACCAGTTGCACCAAGCTCTGGCACGCCCGCAACATCTGTCATAAAGCGAATACAACGAGTGCAGTGTATACATCTTGTCATATGGGTTTTAACAATCGGCCCCATATATTTATCTTTTACCGCTCGCTTTTCCTCTTCATATCGGCTTTCTGCTTTGCCATAAGCCATTGATTGATCTTGCAAATCACACTCCCCTGCTTGATCACAAATTGGGCAATCAAGAGGGTGGTTAGCAAGTAAAAACTCCATCACGCCTTCACGAGCCTTTTTAACCATTGGGGTATTCGTGAAAATCTTCATTCCTTCACTTGCAGGCATAGCACAGGAAGCCGCAGGCTTTGGTGGACCAGGCTGCACTTCAACAAGGCACATTCTACAATTTCCAGCGATTTTTAATCTTTCGTGATAGCAAAAACGAGGTATTTCCTCACCAGCCTTTTCGCAGGCTTGCAGAACGGTCATTCCGCTTTCAATTTCTATTTCGCTTCCGTTGACTGAAACTTTAGGCACTTCTTAAAATAATTTTTACATTATTTTTGTGCTTATAAAGAAAAAATTTATTAGTGCAAGTTGCAAGTGTTTGGTTTTTCTAGTAAGTATTCACTAAATAAAAATATTGTTATCTTCATCACACCCCCTTCCGTATTATATTTTTTCGTTCCATAATTGAATTAGGTGCTAGGCGTTAGTTTCTGGGTTCTAGGGCTTTACTCTATACCTCCTAACACCTAGAACCTAACACCTAGAACCTTTTTTATGAAACAAAAATATATACAAACCCGCAATGAGCATGAAGAAATTTTGCGAAAATCTCGCAAGATAATCTCTGCTATTTTCAGCAATCTGGAGGAATATGTTTCGCAAAATAATCATAATGATGAGGAATTTGACTATCTCAAAAATACTAGCAATTCTGCTAACATCATTAACAAGCTTTCTAGTTCGCTTCTTAAAATCATAGAAAAAGAGGAGGAAATTTTATCAGAAAATCCTGATGAAATTTTCCCTGCAGAGAAAATTCCTCCGCAAAAAATCTCAGATGAACTTGATTTAGACGATATTAAAGAGGCCGAAAAAGCCATTATTCTCGCCAAACTTGAGAAAGGTTTAATCAAGCCCAATGAGGTTGATTTCACTAAATTTGATTGGCCAGAAGAATTGATTGATAAGCAAATTCTTGATGAAATCACCGCCGAGCTTGAAAATGAAAAATTAAATGTTACAAATATACCGCCTTAATCAGCAATTGTCACCCCGCACTTGGTTATAGAGGTTAAGGCGCTTAATTTAATAGTCACAGAATTTTTCATTCCCGCGAAAGCGGGAATCTAGAACAACATTGATTGATACCCGCTTTCGCGGGTATGAATTGAGAATAATTTTTTTTAATTAACCCCTCTAACCAAGTGCGGGCTGACAATTAGAAGAAAATCAAAAGTAATTTTATCAATATCAAGGTTTATAATGCGTTTATTATTCTTAGGTGATGTGGTTGGAAAATCTGGCAGAGATGTTGTGGCTAACCATTTATATCGCCTCAAAAAAGAATTGCAGATTGATTTTTGCATCGTAAATGGTGAAAACGCCGCCAATGGCTTTGGTGTTAATGAAAAGATTATTGACGGGTTTATTTCTCAAGGTGCAAATGTTGTAACTTGCGGTGATCACACTTTTGATCAAAAAGAAACAAAATTCTTTATCGGCAATCGTTATGAGATGCTCCGCCCGCTCAATATGCCTTCGCAACTGCCTGGCAAAGGTTTTAATTTATATTCGGTGCAGGATAATAAAAAAATTTTGGTAGTACATTTAATGTGCCAATTATTTATGAGGTTTCAAGTTAACTGCCCGTTTGAAGCGATAACAAATCTTCTTACGAAATATCAACTTGGCAAAGATGTAAATTACATTTTTGTTGATTTACACGGCGAGGCAACTTCAGAAAAGATGGCGATGGCTCAATATCTTGATGGTAAAGTTTCTGCGGTTTGTGGCTCTCATACACATATTCCAACATCTGATGTTCAAGTTTTGCCCAAAGGCACAGCTTACCAAACTGATACTGGAATGTGCGGAGATTATGATTCAGTAATTGGTTTTAGAAAAGATATTTCTGTGCCGAATTTTTTGAATAAAATTCGCGGTGAACAAAAAATGCAACCGGCTGAAAGCGATGGCACTTTATGTGGTTTTGTAGCGGAGTTAGATGAAAAAACTGGCTTAGCAACAAAGGCTGATTATCTGAGAGTTGGTGGCAGGCTTAGAACTCATATGCCGGTTTTATAAATCCTTCTTGGAGAAATCTTTGCTTTTGATGTTATCAACGAAATCTTCAAAATCACCAGCGTTGCTGAAATCCTTATAAACTGAGGCGAAGCGGATATACGCAACTTTATCAAGTTTTGAAAGTTCTCGCATAACTTCTGAGCCAATTTTGCTTGAGGAGATTTCACTATCGCCAGATTTTTCAAACTTGGTAACGATTTTATCAACGATTGCTTCAACTTGGGCTTCAGTAACAGGGCGTTTTCTGGTGGAAAGCTGGATTGAGCGAGTGATTTTATCTCTATCAAAAATCTTCTTCTCGCCATTTCTTTTGACAACCATTAACTCTCGGAGTTGCACTCTTTCAAAGGTGGTGAAGCGAGAATCACATTTGGGGCAGTATCTTCTGCGACGAATGGAGCTTCCATCTTCAGAAGATCTGGAATCTTTAACCTGAGTATCGTGAAAACCACAAAATGGACAACGCATATAAGCGACTAGTTAAATTGTTGAAATTGCAAGGAATGTTTAATAATCTTGGATTTACTAAATTTTCTCTGTTTTTTTCCTATGGTGTCACCCCGCACTTGTTGCGGGGTTAACTATAAAAAACGCTCAAAACTTAGGTTTTAAAACACCTTCAACCATTAACCCCGCAACAAGTGTTGGGTGAAATTTGTGATTAAGGAGCTTAAATCTATGGATTGTAAACAATTCCGAAAATTCTTAATATGAATAATCTTATTAAAAAATTTTTCAAAGACTTCTTGACAATTAACCTTAATTTTAACTAATGTAACATAAAAACAACAGGTGATTTATGGAAGATATTTCGTTGGGCATACAAGAATATAGAAGGTTAAAAGGTCAACCAATAATTGACGAAGGGACAGGACACCCAAGAGTTGGTAAGCACTCTCTTATAAAACAAGCTTATGATGTGGCAAGAGACACCAGTGGGCCAGAAAACGCTTACATTCCAGCTGGCGGAAGTATGGAAGCGAGAGGATCAGGTGCAAGATTTTTAAATTTTTGTATTTCACTTGGTATGAATCATGATCATACTTCGCAATCTAATTTCTTTCCTCCATTTTCAGCTGAAAATGCGTTAATTTTTACAGGCTCAACAGAAGGTTATAGCAATATTTATCAAGCTTTGAGAAAATTATATCCAAAAAAAGATACAATAGTTTCTTTGCAATCTATCTATAGTGCTCAAAACGCAGAGTTAAGAGGAATGGGATTTAACACAGTTAATTTAAGTGGCAGTAGAGATAATTCTTTCTGCTTAGATTCAGTTGATGCCTACAATCAAGCTTTTGCACCATATAAAGATAAAACAATTTTAATACAAGATGGAAGCCAAAATCCATATTCAATGATTGCTTCACCTGAGAATACAAAGATTAAGGCGGATTTTTTAAATACGCATTCTGATATACCAGCATATTTTGACTTTCCTTATTATTTTATTTCAGCACACCCAGAAGTTTTAACTCCTAGATATGTTAGCGAAGATGTAGCAAGGAATTCATTTTACTCTCATTCAGTTTCTAAAATAGGGGGGGATCCAGGAACTTGTGGAGTAATAGCAAGTCATAGACAAGATGTTATTAATTTAATGCTACAAGATAATGTTAATTATAGACTTTCAATTCCTCAGTTAGTTGAGGAACAAGCTAAATTATTTTTCTCTGGCGTTATAAGAGAATTTAATCAATTAGCATTTGAATCTTGGAAAGGGGGGCAAGCTGATCCAGTTCTTTCTGCATTACATAATTGGGAAATTGCTAAGAATACAGCGGAGCCATATCTAAAAAATCAAGCTCATTTAATGAATATGCTTAGGGGTTCTATGGAGTCTTTAGGCTTTACAGGTGAATTAGTCACTTTAGATCATAATTCTGGTATGTATGTTAATTTGTTTTTAGATCAGTTAAAAGGAAAAAAATTTAGTGATAAAAAAGTTTTATTCGGTGGGCAATATAGTTTTGTTGATGTTATGGGAAAGGATTCAATAGAGTCTGGAGAAGATTTGAAAAAGTTTTTATCTATATTAGATGGTTTACCAACTGAACCTAGGGCTTCAATAACTAGTAGAAGCGGAGAAATGTTTAATCTTGATGCTAATCATGTTGGGGTAAGGCTTTGCCATACCAATGGTGATGCATTAAATGAAAAAGCTTGTGAAGTTATATATAATGGTTTGGCTTTAGCTTATGTGATTGAACAAAATAAAGAATTTTCAGTAATCAAAAATGAATCTAAAATAAAATCAGAAAAAATGGTAAATGATGCATTCCAGTATAGAAGAGCCTAAACCAGCACTACCTACCATAAAATCTTTCTTCCCAATATTTAGGGAAGGCATCTTCATTCCAAGAGATTTCTGCTTTGCCGATTTTACCGCGAGTGTTGGATACTAAATTTAGCGTTATGCCATCAAGGCTTTTGAGGGTAAAAGAACTGCTAAAATTATTCTGCCAATTAAGCAAATCCAAACTTCCATTTGCCTCACCTTTAGCGTCAGATGATTTTGCTTCAAGGGCAATTTTATTTAGTAAAATCTCACCATCATTTAAGCCAATAGAGGTTTGAATTCCGCCAAAAATTGTCTCACCTGAATTTAGATATTCATTTGCAATGGTTTTTGTATCCTCAATTTTTTTGGCTTGCACAATGCCACTTGCAAGCCCTGACAAATTAAAGCCAGTAACCTTAAACCCATTGGTGCCAATTTCCGCCCTGCCTTTTGCATCTTTAATTAACTGCTTCAAGTTATAGCCAGTTGAGGCAATAGTGGCAGAAACATTAAATTTGCCATAAATTTGGTTTATGCCAAAAACATTTCTTAAAAATTGTGATGCATCAAGATTAGTTGTAACAAATGAAATCGCAAAAGAAGGATATTCCGTTGTAAGCCAGCCAGAGAAAGTGAATTGCGAGTTATAAAGCTCAAATTTTGAATCTAAAATATCAACCTTATTACCCTTCATATCAAGGTTTAACCTGAAGCTATCAAGGTTAAAATGCTCATATTTTAATTTATCAATAGCAAGTTTTACTTTGCCCTGCACATAGCCTAAATCAGCAAAACTTATAGGCCTGTCTTCAAATTTACCATCAAAATTATAAAAATCATTTTTAGCATTTAGACCATCATATTTTATATAATCATAATCAAGGCGTTGCACCCTAATTGATGCATCAATAATCGGCTGAAAATCTTTTATGTCAATGTTTCCAAACGCAACAAATTCACCATATTTGAAGCTCTTAAAATATAATTTTTTAAGCTCAGTAATCCCCGGTTTGATATTTGCAACAAGCTGAAAATCCCGCAGATTTTCACCGGATTTTGTAATGTTTGATGATTTAATTGAAATCTTAAATTCATCAAATACGGAATCTAAAAATCTTAAAAAGTCCACCTTTTCTGAAAAAGAACTTTGATAATTTTCCTCCGCATTTTCTTGGATAATGTATCTATCAAGCTCAAGCCTATCAAAGTTGAAAGCAGCTAAAGCTTGCAGGCTTGTTGAGTAATCAATAAGAATTTGCCCTGCAAATTTATTATCATTAATTTTAGAAATAACTTCTCTAAAATGTATTTTTTTGCCTTCAAGAACACCTTTAGCTTGCATAAAAAACTCGCCTAAATCTGGGCTGTTTTTAAGATTTGAAATAATACCAGTTGCAAGTGATAATTCATCAAGTTTTTTACCATATATCGCAAATCCAATATTACCCGCCATTGTTCTGCTTGGCTTATCAACTTTAATATCAGCAAGAAATTTTAGGATAGTCTCACCCGGTAAATTTGCATCAAAATTTGTTACCTTAAAAATTTTATCAATGAAGGAGATATTTGCTTTCAAAAAGCCAGTTTTATCTTCAAAAAAATTAATTTTATCAATGAGGAAATCTAGAGTGAAATTGATATCATCACCTAAGGAAAATAAGAAAAATTTGTTTAATCTTTTGTTAAAATCTTTTTCAAAATCTTCAATTTTTCTTATTGAAATTTGATCTTTACGAGACTTAAAAAGATTCTTCCAATCAAGGCTTAATATCTCAATTTTTGAGTTAATATTTAGCTTTTCAGCGATAGAAATTTCGCAATTAAAATCTAAATCTAAAATATCACTTTTCGCATTGAAATTTTTGATATTAAAGCTTTTATTATTGCCATCAATTTCAGCTTTAATTTCTGCAACTTCATTAATTTGGATTGCATCTAAAATATCACTTGAGAACCCAAGAAGCCCGAAAAACTTGAAAGAAAAAGCTGAAATTTTTCCAGAAATATTGCCCTTAAGGTTAAAATTTTTTGAACTATTAATTGCACCTAAAAAATTAATTTCAGTATCATTTGAATAAACTTTTGCTGAAATATCTGATTCTTGCCCCAACCCATCTCTAAAATTTACATTAAAAATATAATCCTCACCAAATTTTTCTGAATGAATTAAGCCCTTAATTACAAACTCTTTATTTGTAGGATCAAGAACTAATTCATTGAAAGAAACTGATCTAACAATTTTCTCACGAGAGTTAGCCTCACTGCCCTCTTTAATAAAAAAAAACTCAAGATTTTTGAAGTTTATTTTTTTGTTAAAATAAGATTTTTCTGCTGAAAATTCTTTAATCAAAGTTTGATATAAATCTTGATTTTTTGCCTTATCAGAATTGATATAAATTTTTACATTCTTTAGAAAAATCTCATCATAATTAATTCTTCCAACTAGCAAAGATAGTAAATTTGGTTTGGTTGAAAACTCCTGAATTTCTACGAAATTTTTATGATAAGATTTTATATTAGATTCAACTTCAATGTTTTTTATTGTTAAGTATGGCTGAGGTTTTGTAACAAATTTTATCTCACCATTTATAGCAGAATTTTTGCCAAAAGTTTCATTGATAGATTTTGCAAAGCCGTTTTTGATTGAATTTTCTGTGATGATTAAACTTGCTAAATTATCAAAATTATACCAGCCCAAACCCACTAAAACCAAGCCAATCAGAAAGATTTTATTAACGAAGGAATAGCCAAGCGATAATTTATATCTAAGCCTTGCAAGTGAGGAAATAAAATTAGCAAAAAATTGTGTTCTAAAAATACTCATTTTTCAGCAACCACTTTATTTTTGCCAGTTGTTTTAGCTTTATAAAGCATTTCATCTGAACGATTGATTAAATCTTCAGGCGAATCACCATCTTGTCTTGTTGCGGAATCTCCAATGCTAACGGTGCAATTTACAAAGCCGGGCTCTGCAGAAATTTTTACTGGTTCATCTGCAATAGATTTTCTAATTCTCTCAGCAACTTTTTTGCCCGTCTCAAAATTTGTATTGGTAAGAACTACAATAAATTCCTCCCCTCCATGACGAACTGCAAGATCAGTATCCCTAACGCAACTTTTAATTCTGGCTGCAACTTCTCTTAAAACTTCATCGCCGATAGAATGCCCCCAACCCGGTTTATCATTGATTTGCTTGAAGTTATCAATGTCAATAGTTAGAAGAACTAGTTGATCTTTTTTCTCAATTGTTTCCTTAAAAATTGTGCTTAAATGTTTTTCTAAATATCTTCTATTATATAATTTTGTGAGCTGATCAACCACTGAAGCGGAAATACTATCTTCAATGCCAACTCGCAAATAATCCTGACATTTCTTTCTTTTGAGTAAAGTTTTTGTTCTGGCAACAAGTTCGTTAATATCAAGTGGCTCTAGAATATAATCATCAATGCCAACCTGCAGGCCTTTTATCATCATTTCTTTGTTATCCTCATCAACCATTATAATAACTGGAACACGCCTTTTATTTTCCATTCCTTTAATCTCAACTGAAATTCTTAGACCATTTTTTTGATCAAGCATTGTGCTAACAATTACTAAGTCGAAATCAAAATTATAGAGATTTTCAACCGGCTGATCAGGGTTGAAGATAATTATTTTATGCCCTTCTTTCTCAAGCCTCTCCTTGATTTTTCTAAGCTTGAAAACATCGTCATCAATTACTACAATCGTTGAGGCTAAATCTTCCGTGCGAGAGGAAAAATATTTTGTAACCGCGCCAAAATTTTCAGCAGTTTTATCTCTAAGCCTTAATTCATCGAAAAGTTCTTTTATTCTAATTAGAGATCTAACGCGTGCGAATAAATGAAATTCATCAATAGGCTTAGTAATAAAATCATCAGCGCCTGCTTCTAAGCCCTTTATTCTATCTTCTTGTTCAGTAAGTGCGGTTACCATAACTACTGGAATTCCAGCGGTTTGATCATCAGCTTTAAGCCTTTTGCAAACTTCAAAACCATCGATTTTTGGCATCATCACATCTAGCAGAATAATGTCTGGTTCTTTTTGTTTAGCTATAGAAATTGCATCAAAGCCATTATTAGCGGTGAAAACCGTATAGTATTCAGCTTTAAGCTTTGCCTCTAAAAGCCTTAGATTTGGCTCTAAATCATCAACAACAAGGATTTTACCAGTCATAGGGAATGTTTATTTATTACTTCTAAAAATTTAGAAATTGAAATTGGTTTGGAGAGATATTCTTCACAGCCAGAAGATAAAATATTTTGCTTGTCTTCTTCCATTGCGAAAGCAGTAACTGCGATTATTGGAATTTCTTTAAGGGTTTCATTAATCTTAAGCCTTTGGATTAAATCCAAGCCAGAAATATTCGGTAATTGAATATCCATTATTATTAAAGAAGGGCTTGATTGATTGCATAAATCTTCAATATTTTTGCCGTCCCTACTTTGAACAACATCAAAATTATTTGCTTCTAACAAATCCGCAAATAATTTGAGGTTTAGTTCATTATCCTCAACAATGAGTATTTTCTTTTTAGCAGACATTATAGAAAGTTTTGCTTGCATTCTAAGTTATATTACAAACTAGAAATTAAGCAACTCTTTTACAGATTCAAGCTGGTTGATGAAGGATTCCACAACCTTAGGATCTAATTTTTCTTTTGGTGGTAAATTTACGCTATCAGTTTGAGGTTTTGCCTCAATATTTTCAGAAGTAGAAAAATTTGGTTTAACAATATTATTTTCAGTTTTTTGAGTTGGCTGAGTAATATCAGTATTATCCTCAAATAAATTTTGCTGGTTTTTAGAAAAATACATTTTTTTATTCTCTCTTAAATATTTTTTTGCACCTTTAATTGTGAAGCCTTCATCATAAAGAAGGGTTTTGATTTGTTTGATTTTCTCAACTTCTTTGGGGCTATAATATCTATGTCCACCCTTTCTCTTATGAGGTTTAAGAATGAAAAATTTACTCTCCCAAAATCTAAGAACATAAGGTGGAACACCAAGTTCAGAAGATACTTCACCAATTGTTTTGAATTGATGTGAAGATGGGGTTGGAAATTCAATCACTTCAGCTTTTTCTATAGGTTCTGAATATTTTAATGCTGCTTGCATATTTTTATTAAAAAAATTATTTCTAATAGTATTGTATCAAGAAAATTATATCAATAACAAAAAAATATTTTTTATTATGGAAAGGAAATTCAAATTATTAGGGCTTGGCAGTGCAATTGTTGATGTGCTTGCATATACTGATGAAGAATTTATTGAAAAAAATAATCTTGATAAAGGTTCAATGAAGTTAGTTGATTATGAAACTGCAATTTCACTTTATCAAAAACTAGGTGTTGCAACTGAGTGTTCAGGCGGTTCTGCTGGAAATACTTGTTCTGGCTTTGCGATTCTTGGCGGTAAAGTTGCTTTTTTGGGCAAAGTTAAAGATGATTATTTAGGCAGGGTTTTCAAAAAAGATATTGAAAAGGTTGGGGTGAGTTTTCCTCTGGAAGCCTCAAAAGAAGGGCGTTCCACTTCAAAATGCGTGATTTTTGTTACCGAAGAAGATTTGCCTTCTGGCAGAAAAAAAGTTGAAAGAACAATGGCAACTTATCTTGATTTTGATGTTATAATTTCAGAGGAAGATATTACTGAAGAAATTATATCATCAGCAGAAATGCTCTTTTTTGAAGG